>NZ_JBHIML010000041.1:0-5206 GCF_042194015.1 Bartonella sp. MU37NMGALS | reverse complement strand
TGAAATGTCATTAAAACCGTTTGCGATATCAGAGATTAGCGACCCGTCTCAAGTACGGGTCGTTTTGTATTCGGGGGAAGTATTTGTACATGCGCCGCTTAATGGCGTTTTTGATTTACTGAAAGCCGCTTTGAAAAGGGAGCTTGATGGTTCACTGAAAGATTTAGAGAAGCGCTTCGAGGCTTTAAGAGAAGAGTTTGAAGATTTGAAAGAGTGTTCATTAGACGAAGTACTCTGAATGATGTGAGGACGAAAGCAGATGAAGATACCCGATCATGAACATGAATATTTGATACCTGTCGCGACGAGAGAAGAAATGATAGCAGGAACTTCTCAAGACAGCGTTGTTGTTCCGAAGCTTTTAGGGACGGCATCTTTGTATTCGTATGAAACCTTTGCGCCGTTAGAGCAGGTTGTTAATGCAAGGAAAGAAGCAGAAAAAGCCATGGCGCGTGCGAATGGCGCGCAACAAACAGCAGATCAAGCGAAAACTATAGCAGATAGTGTCAAGGAATTATCGGATGCAGCAGCGACGACGATAGCGCAAGCAGCAGACACAGCAGCGAGTTCAGTTACTGTAGCTTCTGAAGCCAAGACGACAGCAGAGACAGCTTTAGAGCAGGCAAATACGGCATTAACAGTATCCAATGCCGCCAAGACAACAGCAGAGGTCTCGAAAACCTCTTCAGAAGATGCCAAGATGAAATCAGAAGCGGCAGAGAGGTTAGCGCAAGAAGCCAAGCGTATTGCGGAGGATACTAAAGGTGCAGCCGATAGAGTGACGACAGCGGTCACGGAAAGCTCTCAAAGAGTGACACAAGTTCAAGGCACAGTAGAGACAGCTTTGACAGAGGCAAGAGAAGCCAAGGCAACGGCAGGAGATGCAAAAACACTTTCCGAACAAACCAAGAGCGCTTTTGATGATGCCAAGCAGGTGATGGGCGAGGTGAAGAATGTTGCAGAAACAGCAGCAACGAACAGTGGGCAAGCTCTCACGACAGCTTCTGAAGCCAAGATGACAGCTGATAGAGCCTCTTCGGTAGCTGGTGATGCAAAAGAAACAGCGTCTCAAGCTCTGTCGGTAGCTCATGATCTTAAGCAATCGGTTGATCATGTCAAGAATACAGCTGAGGGAGCCAAAAGGACAGCAGAAGGAGTAGAGCAGAGGGCTTTAACAATAGAAGACGTTGCTACACAAGCCAAGACTAAAGCTGGTGAAGCCAAACAATTGGTTGAAGAAGTTAAGACGACAGCGTATTCGGCAGAAACGTTAGCGAATAATGCAAAGCGGTTAGCGGATAGCGCAAAAGACACGGCGGTGGAAGCGAAGAATAAAGCAGAGGATGCTCATGTCCTTTCGCAAGACGCTAAGAGCACAGCAGAGACGGCAGAAGGGAAAGCCGCAAGAGCCGAAAAGAAGGCGGATGATGCGACAGTCACAGCTTCAGAAGCCAAGATTATGGCGCAAGAGGCAAAACAGGCGTTAGAGACATCAACAGCGCAACAAGATGCTTCAGAAGCATTGTCTAAAGCCGCTGAAGCGAAAAAAGTAGCAGATCAGGCAGCAACGTTAGCTAATGAAAGTAAAACGACAGCTGTTGAGGCAAAAGGTTTAGTGGAGGAAGTAAAACAATCGGTAGCGACAGCGACAGAAACAGCAGAGAGCGTAGCTAACGAAGCCAAAGGAGCATCAGAAAGTGCTGTTAGGGTGGCGAATACAGCGAAGACCACAGCAGAAGAAGCCAAGAGTGCAGCGGATACAGCAACAGCGACGGCTCATCAAGCCCAACAGAGTGCAGAGGAGGCTACAAAATTAGCTTCTGAAGCGAAAGCGGTAGCAGAGTCTGCGGCGCGTTCAGGAGAGACGGCAGGGCATGTTGATGCAGAAGCGTTGAAGGGTATAGCTACAGCAGCAAAGAGTAAAGCGGAAGCAGCAGAGAAGGTAGCAGAAGAAACGAAAGGTGCTTTGGATGGTCTAAAACAATTAGCCAATAGTGCGAAGTCGACAGCGGACGAGGCAAAGAAGGTAGCTGATGGTGCACAAAAGAAGGCATCACAGGTAGAGACAGTAGCGGGTGAAGCTGAAAAGATAGCGAAAGAAGCCAAACAGACAGCTGGTTATGCTAACCATGAGGCGGCACAAGCGCGCAGTGAGGTAGAAAAGGCAAAAAGTACAGCTCATGAAGGATGGAGTAATGCCAATAAAGCTCAGGAAGTAGCAGGTGACGCTAAGACTATAGCAAGTTTAGCGCGTACGTACGCAGATGAAGCCAAGAAGATAGCGGAAAATTCAGGCAACACAGCTCATCAAGGGTGGAGTACAGCTAACAACGCGAAGGAAGTAGCAGGTGACGCTAAGACTATAGCAAGTTTAGCACGGACATATGCAGACGAAGCCAAGAAAAAAGCGGAAGTAGCAGATTCACAATCCTATCAAGCTAAGGGCGAAGCCGAAAAAGCCAAGGAAATAGCTAATAGTGCAAAATATACAGCAGAACAAGCACAGAAAGCGGCAGAAGCGGCGGGTAAAAAGGCAGCGTCTTTAGCATCATCTTTAGAAGACAAGCTAGAAGAGACAGAAAAAACAGCGAAGGAAGCCAAACAGAAAGCTGTTTATGCCGAAAATGATGCGAGGCAAGCTCGTAGTGAGGCAGAATCTGCGAAAAATATAGCTTATAATGCTAGTAGTACAGCTAACAACGCGAATGAAGCCGCCAATAACGCTAAGACTATAGCAAGTTTAGCAGAAACGGCAGGCGAAGAAGCCAAGAAAATAGCGGAGAAAGCCGATGACCGAGCGTATGAAGCCAAGAATGAAGTAGAAAAAGCCAAGGAAATAGCTAGTAATGCAAAATATATAGCAGGAGAGGCGCAGAGGGCAGCCGAAACAGCGGGTAAAAAAGCCGCGTCTTTAGAGGAAGAAGCGGAAGAGGCACAAAAAATAGCCAAGGAAGCCAAGGAGTCTGCTGGTTATGCAAGACATGACGCGGAGCAAGCGCGTAGTCAGGCAGAAAAGGCAGAAAAAACAGCAAATGAAGCGTGGAGTAAAGCTTACGACGCGAATGAAACAGCAGATAATGCTAAGACTATAGCAAGTTTAGCACGGATGTACTCAGATGAAGCCAAGAAAAAAGCTGAGACAGCAGATTCACAAGCCTATCAAGCCAAGAGCGAAGCCGAAAAAGCCAAGGAAGTAGCTGATAGAGCGAAAAGGACAGCAGAAGAAGCTAAAACAACAGCCGATACGACGAAGCAAGAGCTTGGAGGTATCAAGAGTTCTCTGGAAACAGCGACAACAGCTCATACAGTAGCCACACAAGCAAAAAATCTCGCAGAAAAGATAAACACTTTTCTAAAACAGTCTCATTTAACGGTTTTATCAATTTCCACCCCTTTTCTTGTTGCGACAGGCAAAGCGCAATTAACCGTGAAAAAAGGAACCTATCTAACTTTGCCACGAACTCATGATATTTTGGTTGTAAGTTATACGGTAGATGCCAGAATAAGCATGCCGTCTCTTTCTGCGGGCAAGGATTATTATCTTTATTTGGTACCGGAGGGAGATTCTCATAAAATTGTTGTATCAGAAAACTCTACGTATCCAAACGGTTACAGCGTCAATAATTCGCGCAAGATAGGAGGGTTTCATACGCTTTGTGCGGATGTTGGTACGATTTCTGGTCACCCCTTGTCTGGTTATAGGGCAGGGGATATTTTACCCAATTCAGTTTGGTGTTTAAATCACCGCCCTTATAGTTCACCAGAGGGAATGGTCTACGACCCCTCTACAGATCTTTGGGTTGATATTTATCTTCAATCAGGGACGGGTGAAAATACGAAATCAATGTATCGTACCAATATAACAACAAACCGTAATTATACCGAACATGTAACAGATATGGCGCGTGTTAAAAAATCTTTACTGAGTGATGAAGCGTTTGCTTCTGCTATGTATGGAAGCAATGAAAAGACACATATTGTTGGCAAGAAAGAACCAACCTCTAAGGTTTCAGGTGGATATAAGGATACGGCGAATCGTCGAATGATCTCGCATATCGGTTGTGAGGATGGTTGCGGTTATGTTTGGCAATTTTTATCGGGCACGTTTCCTATACCCATAAGCCGTACGCAAAATACGTTTGAAATGAGAGCATTGTTAGGGGGTGGTAGCTGGAGTAATACAACGGATAATGGGCGTTTTACTCGAGCCGCCATGATCGTCAATGGTGGAAATGAACAAGTTGCGGCGCGTGGATGTAGCCATACGCGTCATTTTGTTTAGGAGGGAGAGATGATAGAATATCCAGAACATTTAAATAGCAAAGAAGATTATCTGAACATGCTTTCTTTTGACAAAGTTGAAACAGTAAGAAGGCTAGAGATGCTTTTGACAACGCGTTTTTATTGGTTTTTTGTCAAAGAACTCAGTGAAGGAGAAGAGGGGATTGAAGATGACACGCATAAGGTTTGTCTAACAACAACCATGCCATTTGATTCAAATGGTGATTTTGTAGAAAAGCGTTGTCAGTATGAATTACAGGAAAGCGAATATGCACCGCTCTTTCAACTTGGCTTTCGTGTTGAAGAAGTCGAGCAACTGATCAAAGAGCATAGTCAATAGAGATCATAAAAAAACATTTTTATCCAGCCTCACTTTTGTGGGGCTTTTTTTATGGAGCGTCAGATGAGAAAGATATCGAAAGAAGGATTAGAGCTTATCAAACAATGGGAAGGATTGCGTTTAGAGGCTTATAGAGATACGGCATGTGTCTGGACGATTGGTTATGGTCACACCAGCAATGCGGGTCACCCCCTCGTCAAAAAAGGTATGTGTATTAGCCAAGAGCAAGCAGAAGAAATCCTTTGTGAAGACTTAAAGCAATTTGAGAAGACGGTAGAGGAATCGGTCACGGTTTTATTAACGGATTGCCAATTCGCGGCATTGGTCTCGTTTTGCTATAATGTAGGAACCGCTGCTTTTTGCAAGTCAACATTGTTGAAGAAGCTTAATCAAGGGGATTATGAAGCCGTACCCTTAGAATTACAGAAATGGAATAAGGTCGGTGGGAAGCCTCTTGCGGGTTTGGCCAACCGTCGAGCAGCAGAAGCGGGATTATGGGCAAAAGGGTCTTATGTTTCTTCAAATTATCAAAGGGTAGAAACGAAAACGGCAACCGGACTTCTTAAAATAGAAGCACTTGCCCCG
>NZ_JBHIML010000040.1:2211-5210 GCF_042194015.1 Bartonella sp. MU37NMGALS | reverse complement strand
ACTCCTTGCTGCTTTGCGATAAGTTTCAAGCGTATCGCCAAATTGATAAGTCATTTTCTTTTGGATATCTTGCGCCAGCCGATCAAAATAAGCGCTATTGCGCCGGCTGCCGAAACTTAAATCTTCTAAAGGTAGTACTTCTTCCGCATCAAATTCGATCCGCAATTTTCCCAATTGTAAAGTGCTGTTGGAATTTAAATCGCGGTCAAACCAAACCCGCCCACCCAAAAGCGCTCCACGCGCAATCAGATCATCAAGAAACTGCGTGAGGCTGCGGGTAATGGCAATAACATGTTGACCAGTAAGGTTTTCATCATTCGCCCAAGGGCGGAAATTGTTGATGATCGTTTTTTCCAATGCTGCACGGGTGCGCACCACATTGACAAAACGCCAGAGTGGATCACTAGAGGTGGTGTGGTTACCCCATAAAATGCGTCCATTGGCAGCTATTTGTCCCCCAGAATTACCTAAATGCGCATTTTGGCTAAGTCGTGCTGGAATAAAGGTAGCAATATCGGCTTGGTTGAGGCGATTTGCCTCATGATCGATTTCGCCATCAAAATAGCTAATCGGGCGTGCCATGCCTAAAATGCCTTTAACATCTTGGTTGGAAGGAGACCAAAAAACACCACCCCTTTGCTTATCACGTTTGATAAACATGGCGGCAGCAAAAGGACTTGCGGGTTTAACACTAACACCCCCATCACTATTTGCCACCCGTACAAAGGAGTCAATCAAATAACAAAAATGCAACAATCAAACTTCCCCCTGAAGATACAGCGGAACTCGTAGCAGAGCTTGATAAAAAGTTACAAGAGCTTGTTCAAGACATCAAAGACAGGGAAGAAATAGAGCTTACCTTGCCTCTTTTTAAAATTGCATTTAAAACGTCAAATAGAGGTTGAAAAAGCACTCAAGAACTACACAAATCCAACCTAACCATCATTATACAATAGAAAATGAAGGTGCATTTCTCCTTACATTAAGATTTTTAATAACACTTTGTTTTTAACATATTATATTTTTTTTTGCTTTTTGGGCTGATTTTGGAGCGAAGTTCACAATTTATAGATTTTTTTCAAAGGGGCTTAAAAGGCGGTTTTCTAGGCTTTCACAGAGTTTTTTTTAAATCTTCAAAGCCTTTTCCTATTTTTCCATTGAATCACAGTTTTTTCTCATTTTCACTATTTTTTAGATGTCAAAATCCATTTTGATAAAACGCCCATTTAATGGTGAAAATTAGTCATAAAAAAATCATAAACTCCCACCTATTCCCACTTAAAAAAAACTCCTGTCAAACGACAAACTTTCTTTTTTGTATATCCACAGCAGCATAGATACTGCTATTCTTTATTGCTCATTTCCTCTCTTCTTGTTTCTTTTTTCTAATATTTTCTCCATTCTTTTCTTTCTTGTTATAACTCAATAAAGTTTATCTCTAAACAATGCACAATAATAACACTATGACCTACAATCAAAAAATATAAATGATTTATAACATTATAAAATAATTTTTATTTATAATTTAGTTT
Source organism: Bartonella sp. MU37NMGALS (assembly GCF_042194015.1). Taxonomy (NCBI): domain Bacteria; kingdom Pseudomonadati; phylum Pseudomonadota; class Alphaproteobacteria; order Hyphomicrobiales; family Bartonellaceae; genus Bartonella; species Bartonella sp. MU37NMGALS. The sequence continues at coordinate 3,678 of NZ_JBHIML010000040.1, read as the reverse complement.
TATATTTATTTCATAATGAATAATATAATAATATAATAATATAACGTTATGTATTTTTTATAAAAAAACATTTTTATACTTTACATAAAAATAAAAACAATCTATTGATCTCCAAAGTAGAAAACCATTCATTTTGATATCCTTCTTGTAAGCGGGGGAAGAATGCGTGGGGCTTATAAGTTAAGGAAAATATCTAAATGTTTAAAAAATCTCTTTTATCCGGCACAGCTGCCGTAGCTGTCATGCTGTTTAGCACCCATTTCAGCGCATATGCGACAGTCCTAAGTGCTACAAGTAATGAAGACGTAAAAGACGTCTCCAGCGACGCCTCCGAAAAAAACTATGATGCGATTAAAGCAACAAATGCTGGAAAAATCATTGGCAAGGATTTAAAAATAACCGGTACTGAATCTGAAAAAACTGGTGTAACATCTACAGATCTTGGTAGCGAAATTACGTTAAAAGGCACAACAACCATTGAAAAAGCTGTGGATGGGATCCTAGCAAAAACAGGTGGTAAAATCACCAGCGAAGATTTAAAAATAAAAGGAGACGATACAGGAACTGGTGTAACAACCACAGATCCTGATAGTACAATTGAATTAACAGGCAAAACAACCATTGAAAATATGGTAACTGGGCTTTATACAGCATTTGGTAGCAAAATCGTTAGTGAAAATTTGACAATAACCGGCTCTGAAACTGAAAAAAAGAGTACTGGCGCAAAAGCCGATGGCGCTAACAGCGTCATTACATTAAAAGGCACAACAACCATTGAAAAAGTTGCAAACGGCCTTGATATACAAAATACAGCTACAGCCAGTATGACCGGTGGTTCCATCACAGCATCTCAAATAGGTGCTCTTTTCAACGCTAGCGGAAGTGATGAAAATAAAAACACGCTGGACAATGTAAAAATATCGAGCAGCAAAGATGACGCCTTGATAGATAAAGGAATAAGTGCCGAAAAAAGCACTGTGTCTTTAAGCAATGTAACCGTCACTAAAGCGACAACAGGCATATTTGCAAATGATCACTCCACAATAACAGTCTCTGGAGGATCATTCGATGGAAAAACTGATGGGGTATATGCGAAAGAAGGCAGCACCATTACTTTAGACGAAAAAGCCGCAGTTACATCATCTGATGGTTATGGACTTCATGCAGAAGGTCCAAAAGCCCAAATCACGAAGACAAAAGGTGCTGTAAGTGGAAAACAAGCTGCATTATTTGCAGAAAAAGGTGGACAGATTGATGCCACAGATGTTGCTTTAACAACCACAGATGACAACGGAACTGGCGCAAAAGCCGATGGCGCTGACAGCGTCATTACATTAAAAGGCACAACAACCATTGAAAAAGTTGCAAACGGCCTTGATATACAAAATGAAGCTACAGCCAGTATGACCGGTGGTTCCATCACAGCATCTCAAATAGGTGCTCTTTTCAACGCTAGCGGAAGTGATG
>NZ_JBHIML010000040.1:0-2111 GCF_042194015.1 Bartonella sp. MU37NMGALS | reverse complement strand
AGCAATGTAACCGTCACTAAAGCGACAACAGGCATATTTGCAAATGATCACTCCACAATAACAGTCTCTGGAGGATCGTTCGATGGAAAAACTGATGGGGTATATGCGAAAGAAGGCAGCACCATTACTTTAGACGAAAAAGCTGCAGTTACATCATCTGATGGTTATGGACTTCATGCAGAAGGTTCAGGATCTAAGATCACAATGGCAGAAGGAACAGTAACAATAAAGAATGAAAAAGCTGCATTATTTGCAGAAAAAGGCGGACAAATTGACGCCACAGATGTTGCTTTAACAACAGATGGCACAGGAACCGGTGTAGAGGCCTTTGGTCCTGATAGCACAATTGAATTGCATGGCGATACAAAAATTAACAATACTTTGAACGGTCTTGGAGCAGTTAATGGTGGTAAAATCACCAGCGAAAACTTAACCGTAGTCGGTGGTAAAGCAATTGATCAAGACACCGACAAAAGCCGCTCTGGTGTATGGACAGCGGACTCTGGGAGTGAAATTCAGTTAACGGGCAAAACAACTATTAAAAATGTTGATGAAGGTTTTTATGCAGATGGTGGGAGTAAAATCATTAGCGGAGATTTAACAATGACCGGTGGTGAAAGTAAAAATGAGACCGTTGCTGTAAACGCTTCAGAGCCTGATAGTGCAATCGAATTAAATGGTAAAACAACCATTCAAAATTTTGATGAAGGTCTTTTTGCAGGAAATAATAGCACGATTAAGATGATTAATGGTGATATTGAAGCAGCACAACGTGCTGTAGAAAACAAAATAGAAGTAAAAAAAGTTGCACTAGCCGTAGCATATGGTGGACTTATTGATCTCACAGATGTCTCTGTAACAGCAGGAATCAGTGGCTTGCAGTTTTTAGGTCTCTCTAAAACCAAACTCAATGAATCGAATGATCCCCAAAAACATCAAAGTAGTGAAATCAATTTAACCAATGCAGATATTCACGTTGAAAATGGTACTGGAATTCTTATTGGAGCTCTCACTGATAACGACATTGAAAATAATGCAGATCTGGCAATCGGTACAGCAAATCTCAAAAATTCAGAAATCCATGCTGATGTTTTACTAGGAAACGGCATTTATTTGAAAGACAAAGGGGTTTGGAACCAAGCAGGTTTAAAAGCGATCTCCAACGGCACTTTTACATTAAACGCTGATCAGTCTACTTTAGAGGGCAGAGCGAATATTGCTAAAGACAGAAATGTACACTTTGATCTGAAAAACGATACAACATGGACGTTGAAAATCAGCAAAAATGAAAAAGATGATGATGGTAATCTGCTTGATATTGCTCAAAGATCTCGTTCTGATATTTCTGTGCTAAACCTCAACAATAGCTCCATTATTTTTAGCGAACCAACAGAAGAGAATTACCAAACATTGCATATAGGTTCTGGTAAACCAGACACGCAAGAAGTCTACAACGCAACGGGTGATGCGAAGATTTACTTCAACGCTGAATGGAGTGATGGTGCTGCAATAAATGACCAAAAAACCGATAGACTTTTGATCCATGGGGATGTATCAGGCAACACATCTGTCTATGTTACGGGGCGCTTAGAAGGGAACAATGTCAAAGCAAATACCTCTGCTGCTGCCAATATCCGTGGTCTGTCACTTATTCAAGTTTCTGGAAAAGCAGAAGAAAACTCTTTCAAACTTGTCAATGGCTATACCACAAGAGGTGGCTTACCGGATATGTATACACTACGTGCCTATGGACCAGACTCAAGCCAAGGCAAAGCCGATGTTGCGCAAAACCTGTTTGATGAAAAGAATGAAAATTTCTGGGATTTCCGTTTACAACCTGAAATTCTTGAAGCGGGTTCTGGCTCTGGTCCAAGTGTGATCGCCCCTGTAGCACAAACAGCAAGCTATTTGGTCATGCCAAATGCTCTCTTCTACAGTGGATTAACAGATATGGCTAAACAAAACGCGCTCTTAGCCAATATCAGAACATCTGTCTTAGGAAAAGAAGAAGAGAAACAAACCGGTTTCTTCCTTTACACCTATGGAAGCACAGGAACTTTATCTTCTGAACGCGGACCTCTCAAATACGGTTACGGTGCTGATATTCGTTA
>NZ_JBHIML010000004.1:0-152695 GCF_042194015.1 Bartonella sp. MU37NMGALS | reverse complement strand
AATAACCATAAAAACAACAAATTATCACGTATCCCTACCTAATCCCACTTAGTATAAAACCTAGTGTCAAACTGCAAACATCCAGATTTTTTATTTAATTATCTGTTTGAAAACCACCTTTTAGACCACCTTCTACCGTTTATACAATTTTACCTAATCTGTTGTTATTTGCTCCGTATTTTTCTCTGGAGTAAAGGCTAAGATCTCTTTCTTTCTCCACCTCACCGCTCTCCATAGCTTATATGGCTCCGGAAACAACCCCTGAAGCACCCAATTGCAAATCGTTGTTGTGGATACACTAAAAAGCTGTACACATTCACGGGTTGTTACATATCTATCGCCATCATCAAATATCATCTCATTACCTTTCTCTTTTTTATGTTATGTAAATGGGCGGAGATGCTAGGAGGAGAGAACCTCCCATATCTTCAAGCGGCTTTTTGTTAAAATCTTTTGTATCTCTTGTATTATTGCCTCTAAAAAGATTTCAATAGCTTGATTGATTTGTTTAAGACGCTTCTGGAAACGTAGCCAATACATCACTAGACAAAGATGATACCATTGGCCTCAGATGCCCCATAAAACGCTTCATATGAAAAAGACGAAAGCGTTATTCATATGGAAAAAATATATGAAACCGAAATCATCGTTCAAGTTTATTACAATACAATATTCTTTACAACACTATCCAATATCATTGGTCCATATATTGAATATGCTCCACTACTATATTGTTTTAGTTGGAAACAGACTACTAGAGAGGGAGAAAATATCGATTATGTTTTATATAACATTTTATTTAAAATCCTTCATAAAGATATTTTTAAGAAAATTAAGCAATTAGAGGAAAAAATAAATAATAGTTAAATTCACTATAGATTTTTTTATTAAATATGTATAATACGTTACGTGTATATCGTGTTGATTCTAAGATAATTTGTAGATCTATAATATTCAACTGTAATGTTTTTTTGTTTTTATGAAAATAATTCTATGGTGTAATTTATGGGTTATGCAATTACTTGAAAATCAATACCTATTATTTCATTACTTATTATATCTCTTATTTTTTTGTTAAAAAATGCTTTTTTTCATCAGGATTATTGAAGTTTTTTAAGTAAAGTTCTTCTAAATCATTCTGGATCAACTGTAAGAATTTATGAGTAAAATCTATCTGATTATAAATGGATCTATTATAGAGTTATTATCTTGAGATGGAGATCAATTGCTGCAAAATGAATGGTGTTTAGCATAATATTTGTTCAAAAAACGATATGGATTTTAACATAACTCACTATGGAGATTTTGAATTTATTATGCCCTTTCGCTGTTCTGTTCTTAAAAATGAGTAGATGTAAGTTTTCGATTCATATCCTGCTTTGTGTAGGTTTTTTTATAGGTAAGAATAATGCGAAAAATATCAAAAGAAGGGCTTGCATTGATTAAGCAATTGGAAGGCTTACGTTTATCGGCTTATGAATATTCTGGTGGTGTATGGACAATTGGTTATGGACATACAAATGCTGCTGGTGCTCCAAGCGTCCACAAAGACATGCAAATTACGGAAAAAGAAGCTGAAAAAATCCTTTGTCAGGATTTGAGAGAGTGTGAACTCGTTGTTGAAAAAGCCGTTACCGTTCCTTTAAACAATGAACAATTCGCGGCATTAGTATCATTTTGCTATAACGTAGGAATAACAGCCTTTTGCAACTCTACACTTTTAAAAAAGCTCAATAAAGGTGCATATGAAGTGGTACCAACTGAATTACAAAAATGGACAAGAGTAGGAGGAAAACGTATCCAAGGTCTTGTCAATCGCCGAGCAGCCGAAGCAGGATTATGGGCGAAAGGATCTCATGTTGCTCCAAATTATCATGTAGTAGAATCAGAGGGTGTAACAGGTATTTGCAAAGTAGAAGCTCTTGCACCAATCATAGGTTCTTTTTCAGGGCTTGGAGGGCTTTTTTCAGGAAATGGTCCTGTTCAATGGGTTTTAGCAGGCATTATGGTTTTAGCTGCTTGTACAGCTATGGTATACATTGCTAAACGCTTTCAAGAACACCGCCTATGATCTTATGGATAAAAAAATATCTAACAATGACATCAGTGACCATAGCAACTTTTCTTATAGCTTTAGTGAAAGCCTTTTTTCTTGGGAAACAAGTTGAGAAGCAAAAGCAAACAAAGGAAGCTTTCAAAATAGGACAACACGGCTTAAGGTAGAAAATGAAGATTAATAAGAAAACTGATGCTGCTATGCGTACTAAGCTTTCTAACTGGCTGCGCGACGAATGAATGAACTTCTTGTATTGGATGACTGTCAATTTATTTGAATCGACAAGATATCAATGTGATTAGTCCAAATTTGGCGAGAGATATTTAAAACATAATAAACAAGGTGCTGGTCTATGTGGTTGGAGGCATAAACGGAAAATAAAGTGCTAAGGATACAATTCCTCTGAAAGATTAATCAATGAAAAGATTTGAAAGAGGTCGATATATTCAGATTAAAAGTAAAAGAACTTAAAGGATAAAAACGCTCTGGTGGTCGATTGGATTTAATTAGAGTGACGGAGATGTCTGAGTTGAAGCGAAAGGATTCAACAAGGTTATATTTGTATAAAGTGATTGAATTTATTGATGTATTCCAAGAGCATCTTTGTTATCCTACCAAAAGAAGATGAGAAAAGATTTTACGGATTGCACTGCTGTCGTCGTTCAAAGAACTAATAATACTCAACGTTCTGTCTTCAACAAAATAGGATTTGGCATGCTTAAGAAAAACAATCCACGGGATTGTATAATGAACAATGGACAGCTTTTATGTGATTTGTGAATGACGTTGTTTCAGCTTTCTAATTGTAATAATGATGTTGAAGATAAGACAAATAGTTCCGCACGGTATCTGCTTTTTCATGCTAAAGTGGCGCAAAAACATTGTGAGTGATCTTGGCTGTTAATTTTTCTGTAGTAAATTCCCTATGTGGGAAATAACATGCAACTCTAGTGGAGAAAACCAGAAACCGTTTTTACCTTCATTTTTTAACTCTGCTTTTTTGCTTTCAAAAGTCGCTTTTGCAGTTTCTTGAAAAATATTGCTTTGCTGTTTTAAGATAACTTGTTCCTGAAATAAAATGGGACCATTACCTTCTTTTAAAACATCACTCTAATATCTTGCAAACTCATATGCTGCTTTTAGAGAAAGTTTGTAACAGAACCGTGCCTTTCACGGCGTTTATTGTGATGTGTATAACGGAAAAATTAAGAGCGTGTATTATCTTTTTGAACATTCAACCACTGTCTTACTTCATCACAATATTTACCTTGAGGAGACACTTTATACAAAAGATGCTGATAATCTATAAATCTCCCTCACCTAATTCACCTTCTCGTTCATCCTTCTATGCATTGCCCGTCCACCTTTTAAACCACCTTAAATTTTTGATATAGAATTTTTTCTTTAATTTTTATTGAATCATAAAAATGATCCATACCAATCTCACCTCTATGCATCTTTATACACTTTGATTCTTGTTTCTAAAGCCCAGTCTGCCAGCGTATCATACTGTTTTTTATATGTAATATATATTTTTAGATTTATTCGTAATTTGTTAGAAAAGTTTCTATATTTTGATAGCAAATCTTCTATCAGTTCACTTTTTGCAAAAGATTCTCAAAAAGTCCGCAAATTTAAAGACTCTTTAATGCGTATTGTTTCTTTTTTAGAAATCAAAATTGGTGGTGCCCTATTCCTTACCAGAAATTGTATTATTTGAAGAGCAATCTGTATAAGATGGTGTAATCTCTTTTATGAAATTAACTAAAGTTTTTTGAATTTCTAGCATATTGTTTAAAGACAAAAGAAACCTCCCTTTTATTTATACAAGCAGCTTAGACATCAGCTGATAATTCTCCCGCTTATAAAAATCTTTTCTGGAATAACCTTCAAAACCACAATAAAGTGGTGAAAGATAAAACAAGTTTTTTAGATGATCATAACGCACAATAAAATCAGACCAGTTTAAATGTTCAATGCTAACACCTGCTAAACAGAGGCAAATAAGTTTTAGCACGCCTTCAAATTGGAAAGACTTAAACCCACGCGCTACGACGGATTCCAACTCTCATCGTACGATTTACCTTCCCTCCAAAACTTAATCGCTGTAAATATAAAAATCTTGAAGCCCATTCTAAATCCGTGAGAGTTGTTGGGTCTTACTGTATTAAACGTTGAAACTCCTCACAGCTACTCATCTTAAATGCTAGATTTTTCATAAAAGGACGATAGTGACGTTGTAACATCCCCCAAAAGTTTACGACATCACCGGAGAGATTATTGCTAATTTCAGGGGATAGAATCAATTTCTGCTCAAAGAAAATCCCACCCATACCAACAAAAAGATTTAGTCTACATGCTATGAGGAATGTCCTCAATAATTTTGATAATTTTTTTAGTCAAATTTCTTTTGTTACCAATATCAGCAGCAACTGGTGTGGAATTAACATAATTATAATTTTTTATTTTAAAATGTATCCCTCATTTTTTACATTCTTTTATCTATCTTAGCCTTCTTTTCACAGCTTCAAGTGATAAAAAGTAACTGCAATGTTAAGTTGTCTTGCATCGAACAAATTGCTCGCAAACTATCCCTATTGGCTAGATGACAACACATCCTCTATTTAAAGAAAGAAAAATTTTTCTTTTTTATTCAGCGATAAAGTAAATATTATCCAATTACTTATGAGAGTAATTCGATCAAATGGAAACTGTAATTTTTTCCACTCTGAGTAATCCTGTACCCGTTTATATAAGTTTAGGAAAGCGCGCTGTTATGAATATTCACAAAAATGCTGCAAAAATTGATATCAGAAAAACTTCTGTTTAAAAAAGGGAAAGATGTTCTCTTACTTGCTACTGAAGAACCTGTTCAGATTTGTCTTGATATTGCTGTAGAGCTTCAAAAAACATAAAGTTATCCCAACGTTTACAAGTGTGCCAACAATTCAACTTTGAGATAATATATCTGTGCTAGAGTTATGCCAATCTCACCAATCTGTTGTTGTCTATGAAGAGCATAGTATCAATGGAGAAGCCTAGAGATGCAATTGTTAAATCCCTTATAGAACAAAACGTTCTATGCCAATTTGTATCATTAGGAATACCTAACGACCCCATCTGTAATAAAAACAAACTGGATTTTTTTAACAAATTATGAAATCAATAGAGAAAGCATAAACAGTGTTAGCAATGACATACTATACAAAAAATATTTAACTGCTTCCTAATATGTTCGCCAGTTCAAAAACATCATAACTCATTGAGGATGCAAGAAAATAAGAAAGAAAAACATTAATTCACGCAGTCTTGCTCTCAGTAAACGAGCTTTTTTAAAGATTGTATGGGTATTTTTTTCATTGCTTAAAAATGTACTCCATAAAAACAATATCATATCCATATAATAATTACCCAATAAAATTAATATAAATAATATATAGATTATAGAAATATTATTTATTAGATCTATTTTTTATTATAATTATAGATTACAATAAACACATATTGACATTTTTAATAATTTTATTTATATGCTATAATTAATATTGTTCTATATTAAAATAAAACTAAATGAAGTTTATAAATTTACGTTTTATGATAATGTGGGAAAGAAGTAATTAACATGTTATATTTTTATATATAGGAGAGAAAAATGCTCGCAGCATTATTTATATCTATTTTTTCTATATCAACAATTGTTTTACCTTTAATATCAGCGCTTGTTCCTTTTTATCCATAGAATGAGCTTTTAATAAAATAAGTAAAAGATGTATGCAATGTTATTAGTGTTTTTTTTGTGTTTATTATTATTAAGATTTTTGCGTTAAATATTATTGTATTTACGGAGTATTATTTTAGTTACTGAGTATTTTATGTGATTTTATAGAGGAGCTTTTTGATTTTTTCTATTTAACTTTAACTGTTAACATATTTGTAAAATATATAATTATGCTCCTCTATAAAAAGACTTTCTTTTTCTGAAAGCAGTAAAAATATTGCTTTCATTGCTTAAAAACATCTATATTTACTAGACTCTTGCGTGTAATATCTTTAATTGCCTGAGTACCGGTCAGTGTCATAGCTACCCGCATTTCATTGGCAAAAAGATCAAGGAGATGCATAACACCTTTCTTACCTGCTGCTGCAAGCGCATAAACAAAAGCACGGCCAATCATAACAGCATCCGCACCTTGTGCTATCATGCGGACAACATCAAGACCAGAACGAACACCTGAGTCCGCTAAAATAGTCAAATGATCCTTTACAGCATCCGCAATTGCAGGCAACGCTCGTGTTGTTGATAATACACCATCAAGCTGACGTCCGCCGTGATTAGAAACAACAATACCATCCGCACCAAATTTTACTGCTTCTCGTGCATCTTCTGGATCAAGAATACCTTTCAAAATCATTTTTCCTTTCCAAAAATCGCGAATCCATTGTAAATCATGCCAACCAATTGATGGATCAAAATTTGCACCAAGCCAACCAACGTAATCATCTAATGCAATTTTCTTTTTGAGATAAGTGGAGACATTTCCAAGATCATGGGGGCGCCCCATAACACCAACGTTCCAAGCCCAATATGGATGAGTAAACGCTTGTAAAAAACGACGTAATCCAGCATAAGGACCAGACATCCCCGAATGCGCATCACGATAACGCGCACCAGGAACTGGCATATCAACTGTAAAAACCAACGTGCGTACACCAGCTAACCAAGCCCGTTCTAGTGCATCACGCATGAAACCGCGATCTTTGAGAACATAAAGTTGAAACCAAAATGCACCTCCAACCGCTTCTTGCACTTCCGCAATGGGACAAACTGAAACAGAGGATAGAGTAAAAGGAATCCCTTTTGCCGCTGCGGCACGCGCTGCTTTTACCTCTCCACGACGTGTATACATGCCCGTTAGCCCAACAGGTGCAAGTACAATCGGTAAATCAAGTGTCTGATCAAAAAGCTTGATTGAAAGATCAACTTCACCAACTTGCCTTAGAATCCTTTGACGCAGTGCAAGAGCTTGAAGATCTTTACAGTTACGTCGCATCGTTTCTTCAGCATAAGCCCCACCATCAATATAGTGAAAAAGAAAGGGAGGAAGACGACGCTTTGCTGCCTTACGATAATCAAGTGTTGAAGAAATAATCATTGATGGCACCATTGTTCCTAAATGAAAAGAGAAGATATCCTAAAACGCATAAAAGCGAATCCGTGTACCTTCCTACTCGATATTCTCCCAAAACGCTCTATTGGATAGATAGAAGCAACAGAGATTGCAACTTTCTAAAAAAACTAATTGATAAAAACAATGTCTTTATTTCTCCTATCCAAATTTAAAATCTCACAGTATGGGGTATCATTAATAACGTATCCACTCATATATTGTTCATGTGCAATTGAAATGTTATATTTTCTTTAAACGAACACCTCTTCGAAAGCGATTGCTCCGCAGCTTAATTAGTTATAATTTAAAGTCGTTTCTCCCTCCACAGGTCCTTACATTATAGGTTATAAGAATATATATAATATAGAGCCTGTAGTCATTAAGTATAAACCATAATCTCCCCTAAAAGATAAAAAAATCCTTTATTAATACTGGAAATAAAGCTGTCGCATATATCCAGAAATCTTCTTATATCAATACTCAAAACTGAGACTTGTTACTTACTTCATGAAAGTTTATAAAAATATACAGTGCCTAATTCACATAAAGCATAAAAAAAATTTTAACGTTCATACGAGTAGAAGCTCTCCATATTGAATTGAATAATTTTCTAGCAATATTTTATATCTTGAAGCTATAAATGAGTTACTAAAAGTAGAACAATTTTTATTAAAAAAATTGTTAATAAACTTTAGTGCAAAACTTCTTTATTGGCTCTTAAGGATAATTTTTATACGAAATAAAATATACTGGTCATTCAAGCTCTAGAAAAATGGAGCAATAGCAGCATCCAATCTCGCATGTTTACTTTGAAAAGCAAATACGTTACTGTTATATTGAATTTTAGTAATTTATTGATTTATTATAATCAATAAATACGAATAACATATTGAATATAGTAAAATTCTTTCATTTTAGATTTTTTCATGATGAAATAATCAAAACTATTCTTTTGCACATCATAAACGAAGTTCCTATAGATACAACCTCTTGAAAAAAAAGAAATAAAAATGCCTCTCAAATGCAAGGGATGCAATAACTTTGGAAACTAAAAATAGAATGAATGGCGCCGGTTTTGCGAAGAACAAAATTTTCTTTTATCCAAAATACACTTTCTGCATACATGTTATCAAAATTCGTAGTTTCCAACTCATTTAAAATGCTTGGACAACTTTAAACCCTGTGCTTGATAATGTGATCCAACATCATGTCCATAAAGGGTTGATGGTCGATTAAGCATATGCTCATAGACCAAACGGCCAATCATTTGACCATGCTCTAAGATAAAAGGAACTTCATGGCTCCGCACTTCTAAAACCGCTCTTGCTCCTTTTCCACCCGCTTCCACATGCCCAAATCCTGGATCAAAAAAGCCTGCATAATGCACCCTAAACTCACCAACTAAAGGATCAAAAGGAGTCATTTCTGCGGCATAAAGCGGAGGCACATGAACAGACTCTCGTGAAACTAAAATATAAAATTCATCAGGATCAAGAACCAACTCCCTTTGACCACGATCAAAAAGAGGTTCCCAAAAATCTAAAACGTGGGCAACAGCACGTTTATCAATATCAATAACACTTGTATGATGTTTACCACGATAACCTATAAGCCCGTTTTCGTCTCCCTTTAAATTAATGGAAAGACCAATACCACCAGCGCTAATATTAGGAAGATCCTCCGATATCAGTGTTTCTTGCTTTTGCAAAGTGTGTAACTCAACTTCATTTAAATAACTTTGCCCTTTTCTAAACCGAAGCTGTGATAAATGTGAGCCTTTATGCACCAAAATTGGAAATGTGCGTGGACTAATTTCCAAATAAAGTGGACCATGATAACCAGCACAAATTTTATCAAACTCCTGAGCATTATCCGTAATGACACGCGTAAAAATATCTAATCGGCCTGTAGAACTTTTGGGATTGGCAACAGCAGATAAAAATTCTGGTAAAGCTAAACTTTCCAAAAGAGGAACAATATAAACACACCCCGTTTCCAAAACGGCTCCGTCTCGTAAGTCAAACTCATGCAACTTTAACCGTTCAAGCTTATCCAAAACTTTTGTATTAGGACCCGGCATAAAAGAAGCACGTATACGATAAGCTTTCTCCCCTAAACGAAGATCAAGGCTTGCTGGTTGTATTTGAGATCTATCAAATGGATACTGAGCCTTGAGAAAGTTATTCTCAATCAGAGCTTGTATATCACTATCTGCTAAAATACCGCTTATACGCGCCATATATATTGCCTTCCCTTTTTACATTGTTTCTTTTTTGACCTAGATGATAAATTGGTGCAAGCTATTTTAAGGTGATAAAAACTATTTTTTCTGTTTTTTCCAACCAATTTGTTAACATAAAATAAAATAGGAGGTATTGTAAAAATAATACCTTCCATACTCTCTTATTCTTGAATGTCGCGCAAATGATGTTATCATAATTTTTTATAGAAGCCTTAAGATTCCTGTTAGAATTTATTATGATTATACGCCATCTTAGCGAAAATATTATTAATCAAATCGCCGCTGGTGAAGTTATTGAACGACCAGCAAATGTTGTCAAAGAACTTGTTGAAAACGCTATTGATGCTGGTGCAACACGCATCGAAATTATTACAGCAAATGGTGGAAAAAATTTTATAAAGGTGAGTGATAATGGTTATGGAATTCCTGCAGATCAGTTAACTTTAGCAGTTTCTCGCCATTGTACCTCAAAGATTACCGATGACGTACACAATATCTGCTTCCTTGGGTTTAGAGGAGAAGCCCTCCCCTCTATTGGTTCTGTTGCTAAACTTAAACTCATTTCACGAACAAAAGATGCTGAGAGCGCTGCTGAAATTTCCGTTACTGCAGGAAAAATTGTAGGACCCAAACCAGCTGCTGCAAACCTTGGAACAATTGTTGAAGTTCGTGATCTTTTCTTTGTCACGCCGGCACGATTAAAATTTATGAAAACCGATCGGGCTGAAACAAATGCTATTAGCGATATGATTAAACGAATTGCTATCGCATTTCCACATATCCGCTTTTCTCTTTCAGGACTAGATAGAACATCTATAGAACTGTCCGCTACAGAAAATAATATTCAAGGACAATTGCAACGTATTACGCAAATTATGGGAAAAGAATTCGCCCCTAATAGCATCGCACTGAATGCTAAACGCGAAGCAGTGCGCTTAACGGGTTTTGCCTGTTTGCCATCCTTCAACCGAAATAACAGCCTTCATCAATTTGCTTATGTTAATGGGCGTCCCGTGCGTGATAAATTTCTATGGGGCGCTATCCGAGGCGCTTATGCTGATGTCATGACACGAGATCGTTATCCTGTCGCTATTCTCTTTATTGATCTCCCACCTGCTGAGGTAGATGTTAATGTACATCCAGCCAAAGCTGATGTACGATTCCGTGATCCAGGATTAATTCGTGGTTTGATCGTTGGAGCTATTCGTGAAGCATTACAGCAATCTGGTATTCGTCCTACTTCAACCCGTTCTGAAGCAACGCTAGCTGCATTTCAAATACAAAAACCATTGGCACAACAACCGTTAGGCAATTTTAAGAACACGTACCAGTCCTCTTCCTATAGCCCACAGCCTCATCATTTTGCCACCGCTTCAATGGTTCACAAACCATTGGATATTACTAGTTCTTCTGGTTTAAAAGAAGATGCTACTCCTATTATGGAGGGCTTAAATATACCAAGTGGAGATGCATACATTCCAAACACTACATCTTCATCAGAAGAGTTATCTTATCCATTAGGAGCGGCCAGAGCACAAATCCATAAAAACTATATTATCGCCCAAACACAAGATAGTTTGATCATTGTCGATCAGCATGCAGCTCACGAACGATTGGTTTATGAAGCACTCAAAAATGCACTTTATTCCAAACCGCTTCCTTCACAGTTATTACTTATTCCTGAAATTGTAGAACTCTCTGAAGAGGATGCAACATGCCTTTTAACCCACAAAGATGCTTTGCAAAAATTTGGATTAGGAATAGAACCATTTGGACCAGGAGCAATTGTTGTGCGTGAAACACCTTCCATGTTAGGAGAGATCAACGTCCAAGCCCTTATTAAAGATCTCGCAGATGAAGCCGCTGAATATGATACAACAAACAATTTAAAAGCAATGCTTGATTATGTTGCAGCAACGATGGCTTGTCACGGTTCAATACGGTCTGGGCGCCTTTTACACCCCGAAGAAATGAACACACTGTTGCGACAAATGGAGGCAATACCCAATACAAGTACATGTAATCATGGACGCCCTACTTATATTGAACTCAAATTGGCAGATATAGAACGGCTTTTTGGCAGAAAATAAACTCTTAACCATTTTGACAAGAAAAATATTTTTAAATTAACTCTCGACTTTATAATATATCTTATGGCACTTTTCCTGAATATCTTGTATCAGTAAAAAGGAGTTATAATGTTTTCCGATAGTGAACGCGAAGCAAAAATTCATTATTCTAATAATGGATATGACATTATAGAATATGGTTCCTATACCATTTGTGCTGTTAGTGGACAAAAGATCCCTATAGATGATTTAAAATATTGGAATCATCACCGCCAAGAAGCATATGCTAGTTGTGAAATCTCCTATAAGCGCGAACTTGAGTGCAACCCATATCTCAAGCAATTGTTAAAAACAAAAGAAAAATAAACCCTCGAAAGCTATAAATTTAGCCTTTGCCTCTTAGACAAGAAAACTCAAGGGAACGTTTTCTAAAGCGGGTCATGACCTCCTCAAGGACCATGCGACAGAAGTCTTTTTGAACAAAATCGACATTCACATCAAAGACAATAAGATTTTTCAAATCTTTTTGCGTGTGAATTGTCTGTATACGGGTATAATCTTTAGCTGTTGTTGCTAGCCATAAATTGTGCATTTTAGCCTTTTGTATAAGGATTTTTAAATTTTCATCTGTGAAAAAATAGTGGTCTGGATATATGTAAGTTTGCACCACATGACCAGACAATTCTTTAATAGATTTAAAAAATTTATCTGGATTGCCAATCCCGGCAAATGCCAAAAATGATTTTCCTGAAACCTCATCAGAGGCACTGGCTTTAAGATGAGCACGATATAAAGGCTTTCCAGTACGAGACACAAGAAAAGCAACATTACCAGGCGCATCGGAGTGACCAACCAATAAAACACTATCCATAAAAGAAAATTGCGTTTTTAATGGTACGCGCAAAGGTCCTGCTGGAAAGACAGCTCCATTACCAAAACCGCGCATCGCATCAACAACGAGTAACGTATAATCCATATAAAGACGGCGACTTTGAAATCCGTCATCCATTAAAATAAGATTACATCCCTCTTTTTTCAGCCGTTGTGCCGCTGCATAACGATTAGGTGATACAGCTACCAAAGCATGCCGTGCAAGTAAAAGTGCCTCATCTCCAACATTGTGTGGAGTATCATATTTCTCATTTACAAGATGTACCCCTTTAACTGATCCACCATAACCACGTGATACAACACCAGGTACGAAACCAAGTTCTTTAGCCACTTTGGTAAAAGCAATAACAACCGGCGTTTTACCCGCACCGCCACATGTAAAATTTCCAATACACAAAACTGGCAAATCAATCACGGGAGGCTGTCTTGCCATAAAACGACTTGAAAAATAACCATACCCCCATGAAACTGGAGCTAATACAAAACGCAAAAAGCTTTTATTTTTCCACCAAAAATGGGGGGCGCTAATATGCATATCTACCCTGACGCTGACGTAAACCTGTTTGTATTACAAGGGGTTGTAAAAATGGATCTAAAATCTTTAATGTGCGCTCAAGTGCACCTGCCATATTTGTCGCCACTTCATGAGCCTTATCAACCATTTCTTGTCGCAATGTTTCATTTGTTAAAAGCTTATACACCTGAATAGCAAGCTGTTTTGTATCTTGAACCATATATGCTGCAGCATGCGTTAAAAATTGTTCGAACATCTCTTGAAAATTTGAAACATGGGGCCCTGTCAAAATAGCGGAACCAAGCAAAGCCAATTCCAATGGATTGTGTCCACCATTTCCACATAACGACTTACCAACGAAAGAAACTTTCGATAAGCGAAGAAAAAGACCCATTTCTCCAATTGTATCTCCCCATAAAATATCGGTATTCATGTTTGGAACAGCATCTCTACTCCTACGAATAAAACGTAATCCCTTATTGTCGCATTTTCTGATAAGATCTTCTGAACGTTCAGGATGACGAGGCACAATAATTGTTAATAAATCTGGCAAATAATTTTTAACAATCTTATGGACCTCAAAAGCAATCTCCTCTTCCCCTTCATGCGTTGAAACAGCAGCCCAAACTGGACGATTGCCGATAGCATTACGATAACGTGCAAGTAATGCTTGATCTTCAACCAGAAAAACATCAGCCTTGAGATTACCAGAAAACGTAACAGATTTTACGCCAAGTGTATGGTAATAAGCTACATCTCTTTCGTTTTGACCAATCGCCAAATCAATATCCTTAAAAATATGTTTGGCAAGAACGCGTCGTTTTTGCCAAGCTTTAAAAGAATGTTCAGACATATGGGCATTAACCAAAATCTGCGGAATACGCATTTTTGCAAGTTCTTTAATACGAAGGGGCCAAATTTCTGATTCACAAATCAAGACGAGATCAGGCTTCCAATGACTAATAAAACGGCGCACTGCAAAATCTAAATCCAAAGGAGCATATTGATGAATCAACCTATTACCAAAATGTTTTTTCACAAGAGTAGAAGATGTTACAGTCCCAGTTGTCATTAATACATTGATTTTTAATGATAAAATATAGTTTACAAGTGGAACAAGTGCAAGTGTTTCTCCAACACTTGCTGCATGCAACCAAACTAACGAACCTTGGGGACGTACATGAGAACTTTTACCTAAACGCTCTTTTTTGCGATACCACTCTTCTTTTCCACGAATAGCACGAAAGAACAAATAAAAAGGAATAACAGGACATAAGAAAAAACCAATCATCCGATAGCTTAAAAGAGCCGTATGTGCCTTTAATTCTACCATTTAAATCACCTCATCCAGCTACTTTAAGATATCTATATGCTTATTTTGTTAAAAAATTCATCAACACTATTAGTTACATCCATATTTTTTTAATATCATCCATATCTTGAATAAAAAACGCTTCACCCATGAGAAAATTCAATACATAAAGGACAAAAAACGTAATTTTATCGCCATATTTTTTTTAAATTTTCCTATAAAGATAACATATACAGATTATTTAAATCTCTTTTAATGAAATTTTGTATCACTTCATTCTGCACCCTATGAAAAGTCTTACTCAAAAAATAACAAAGCTACATTTCAGTCGATTATAATTTTGAGAATATAAATGATAAATATCATACAACCTATAACATAGATTATATCAATTTTTTTCAGCTCACTGAATAAATACTTCTTATGATTTTAGTAAAAATTTGAATTTTGCACGTTGATATTTTAGAGAAAAAACTTATTTTTACATATGTTAGGTATTATCAATTTTTCAAAAAATAATCCATATAAATATTACAACCTATATAAATACAACAAATAAAATATGTTTAAAAGAAAGCCCAATCTCTATAATTTCATTTCAATAAAATGAATATGTAAAACTAATCTTAAAAAAACTTTTGAGCGGTATAAAGTTCTCATTTTAAATTGTGATATAATCTCTTAAAGGTAATCCAGAAAAATCTAATCTTGTTTAATAGAAAATTTCTTAAAAGTCTTAAAGCAATTTAAATAAGAGTTTTCAAAATTTTAAATCCTCTCTTTTCAGGAAATCGCATGGTATATTATTCCTTTTAAGGTTGTATATAATCAACGCAAAATGATTAATTTATAGATTGTAGTTTTAAACGAGTACTCAAGAAATCCTTATGAGGTAAATTAACTTCATCAATCTATTCAGTTTTTCTAAGTTTCTAATTTTGGTAAGTTTCTAACGACTTTCATGGTTTCTAAGCTTATAGTGATAACTTGTTGGAAAAATTCCAATGGATAAGTAGGGAGTGCTAATAATCTCAACGAAGTAGTAATTGGTATCATTAATAATGCTACTCTTTTTATTAATCTGAACGCATTAATGTTTCATACTCCATTCAAAAGCAGAGTGACTATTCACAATATAATCATAAACTTCGAGTGATCGCTCGTCATGATAATATTGCTGTTGTAAATAGGTTAATAGAACTGTCTTGAATTTTTATTAAGCGTAAAGATGGTGGTATAACAATGGATTTTATACCTTGCACGGACACCATTATGAAATGTGCTTGGGTGCCTTGAAAGATGTTTCCTTAAGAAAACATATGAATTTTAAATAACAAGCATATTTTTTTACGGCATTCTATTTTACCCAAAGAACGTACCTATGAAAAGGACGACTAAACAAAAGCGTGAAACAATCTACAAGCTATGATGACCAAATATTCAAGCTTTATTCTACATCGCCTAACTCAGCATCAAGACACTGATGCAAATCTACAATGTAATAACGTTGTAATGCATTATCTACACTGCTTTGTGCTTTTGCCTGCCATGCTTCTTTAGCCGATTGATAATCTGAGAAAATACCAACCACATCTAAATCATCAGGATTCTTAAATTGATTACTGTTAAGGTTTTTTAATTCCCCACCAAATACAAGATGTAAATACTGTTTTTTTTTGTTGGTTTCAGTCATATGTGCCTCTATATCATTTAGATTATTTTAGCGTGCTTTTACGTGATTAAACTAACTTTGTTTGACGAACAACATCTATCATATCTTGACAGCAATTATTTTTACCAGCAATTAAAAGTCCATATTGGTAAGGTTCAATTCCATAAGATAGTAAAGGGGCATCAAGCGATAAAAAACACCCTCCACACTCCTGCAAAATAAGATCAGCAGCGGCAATATCCCATTCATGACAATTCGGACGAACTAATACGATATCAATTTCATCTTGAGCAACAAGGACAATACGATAAGCAAGAGAAGGAAGATAATGGTAAAGACTAACTTGATTGAGAAAATCATCTGGTAATTTTTGTGCGAGCGATTTATCAAGTGAAATTTTATATTTTCGATGCCCCCCCGAAGTTAAACGAGGAAGTTTTACCCCATTTAATGTTGCCCCTCCACCCGTTACAGCTGTATAAACATCTCCTTGAGCCGGACATTGTAGTACGCCCACAATAGGACGCCCATTCTCAATAATGGCAACCGAAATACACCAATAAGGACTGCCAGAAAGAAAACCACGCGTTCCATCAATAGGATCAACAACAAAAGAGCGTTCATAATCTTGTTGTTCTCGACTATCTTTTGTTTCTTCTGAAATCCATCCATAATTTGGACGTGCTCCAAGAAGCTTCTCTTTCAAAAAATGATCAACAGCAAAATCTGCTTCACTGACTGGAGAATTACCCTCTTTAATCCAAACATCCAACGTACACCCAAAATACCGCATTGCTAAATCTCCTGCCTCTCGACAAACGTCACGCAAAAGATTTAAATCAGAAGAATGATGCGTGTTATTTTCCTGCAAGTGTCATCCCTTCAATTAACAATGTTGGAGCTGCTGTACCATAACGCCGATCAATATCATTGGCAGGTGTTAAATGTGCTAACATATGAAGCAAATCAGAACCTAGCGTTACTTCACTCACCGGATAAGCAATTTCACCATTTTCAATCCAAAAACCGGAAGCCCCACGACTATACTGACCAGTAATAAAATCAATGCCATGACCGAATAATTCAGTCACATAAAATCCATTTTGCAAATCTTTTATCATATCGCAAGGCGATACTAAACCCGGTTCAATAGCAAAATTTGTACTGGTCGGCTGCACTAATGATGCCGAACGCACACCATGTCCATTTGTTTTAAGTCCCAGTTCACGTGCTGTAGATGATGAAAGAAGCCAATTTTTTAAAATACCATTTTCAATAATATTGAGCGTTTGCCCCTCTACCCCTTCTCCATCAAAAGGATGAGAAGCATTTCCACGTAATCGCAAAGGTTGATCGGTTACATTAACATTAGGCTTCATCACTTCCTTGCCTAGGAAATTCTGTAAAAGACTCGTTTTACGAGCTACAGAGGCTCCATTGACCATAGATGCGATATGCCCTGCAATTCCGCGAGCCGTACGCGGATTAAAAATAACATCAACGCCGCCAGTTGCCGCACGAACTGCACCCAAACGTCGGACAGCACCAAACCCTGCATTCTTTCCAACAATTTCTGCTGCCTCTAAATCAGAAAAATGTAAGGCTGTTGTATAATCATAATCCCGCTCCATCTGTGTTCCTTCACCTGCAAGAGCACTACAAGAACGTGAAAAACAACTGGAGCGATAGGCTCCACAAAAACCATCGCTGGTCACAAGAATAAACCCACTACGGCCATAAGCTGTTGCAGCGCCACCAGAATTACTTACACCTTTAACATCAAGAGCTGCTGCCTCTGTTTTTAAAGCATCTTCTGTTAAAAAATGACTACTTGGCACAAAATCATCAAAAAGATCAAGATCTTTAGGAGACTTAACCAGACACTCTTTATCTGCCAAACCTTCAAATAAACTATCGGGAGAAGCTTTAGCCATCGCAACAGCACGTTCCGCAAGTTCTTGCGGATAAGACGCTAAATTAGCAGAAACACTTGCTACTTTTTTTCCAACAAAAACCCTTAGAGTAAAATCATTGCTCTCTGCTGCTTCTGTTGATTCGACTTTCCCAAAACGCACTGATACACTGGTAGAATGAGCATGAACAATAACGGCATCAGCAGCATCTGCCCCAGAACGCCTTGCTGCTTCAACCAATGAAACAGCTTTCTCAATCTGGTTTTTGTCAGTCATTATAGACTCCCTGAAATATTTTATTATTTACATTGATAAGCACTCTGACAAATTTATATAAATCAGAATATACTCTTGTATGTTTATTCATAAGATTACGCATATTTCATGCATTTTTTTCTTTTAATGCATCGAATAATTTCCCTTTTAGCTTCTTTATGAAAAGACGCAGTATGTCGTAAAATTTCTTTAGTTTCAAGATTTCTCATTGCCCCTTATCATTTTAGAAAACCCAATCTGTACTGATAATCAAATCAACCGAAAACTTGGCAATCAACAAAAGACCTAGCAATAACACTTGAATTTAAGTCAAAATCCTCAAAAATTCGAAAAGCATAAAACGACTTAAGTCACAAGCCTTATGTCCTCTGGATAGTGAAATAACTTCCTTCATTCCTATAGCACTCTTTAATTTCCAAGCAAGAATCAAGAAAATGCCTTATATTTGTGTATACTTCTTTGCTTCTATAAACTCTCTCACAATAAGATGGCAATCTTGTAAACAAAAAGACATAAACGGAATAAAAAATTTTTCCTTTCATTATGGTTTCAACAAAATGAGCAGTCATAAACTTCTTTACCCTCATGGACGTGGTATCACAAAGAACTCATTTTTTATATTTATCAGAAATAAGTTATAATCATAACATTCTCTCTCGTTTCTAATACGTCTAATCGAGAGCATCTCATTTTTTCATGCGGCATCCTTAATCGGTTATTTTGTTATTAAACAGGCATAATTTGACTGACTTCTTTTTCCTAAAATAAAAGTCCCAAAATACAGGATAGATTTTGATTTAAGAACTATACTCTTTCCCTTCCATTAAAAAATAAAGAAGCGTAGTATTGTCATAAAATGATAATTAATAAAACTTTTATATGAAACTCAACGTTGTATCTATCTTTCAATTCAATCTGCAATAAGCGTATTCTTCCAATTAATTTTGGCAAGTTTATCGCTCATAATTGTTTTAATAGATACAAAAATATTTGCAGAAACTGGGATATCTTTAAGCATTTTAAAAAATCGCTTTTTTAAACATTTAAACCCAGTATATACAATGATACGAAATTAATTTTTACGAAAATTAAGGGAGGTGTTATTTTATCATCTAGAGCCTTTTAGAGCTGCACTCTCTAGAGAAGTGATCATCTTTTAATCAAAAAAACACTTTGATTTATAATAATAATTGATCGGTTTGTAATTTGCATAAAAGAATCAAATATCATTAAATTTTCTCCATTTTAAACTTATTTATGTTGAGGAAATCACAACTATTTGCTCTCACATCATGAATAGAGGTAATATTGATAAAACCTATTTAAGAAGAAGTCAAAATGCCTTTTATGAATGCTCCCAAATCAAAAACTATCGCAATACTAGAAACTGGCAAATATCATGACAATATCGACCTCAGATTCACAAGAGCAGAAATAAGCTTCTACAACTTTCTTTATTTTCAGTAAAAATGCGCACCTTATAAGCTTTTATATATTGAATAAAATTCAATGACTTTTATAAGATCTTTGGTGCAAAATTAATTTTCTCAGATGATTTGACTCGATTTCAACGACTAATGAAAAAACAAATCATAGCTCATCGATTTGCTATGTACTCATAACAAATTTTATTCTAACAAGACTAAGGTTTCTGCGCCTTTGTAAAGGTATTAACTTCTTTATAAATGCACCCCCTTACGAGATGATTTTGTTTTCAGTAAGAGCACGTCTGCTCATTTCAATCATTGCATCCCGAAGATGTAACTTAATTTTTGACCCAATAATCATTCCAAAGAAAGGAGAAAATAAACCAGACATGGTTACAGTATGACGAATTTTGTTATTTGAAGAACCCGATTTTGTTGAACAAATATATTCATGATCAAAACTCATGTGAGTAAGAGGAAGTTTAGCATAATCAGAAAAGAAAACATTTTTTATAACTTTATCAAGTGTAAAAGTTACTGTAGGTCCCTTTCTAGGTTTCATGCGTCCTGTAGCCCCTTCTTTGAAAGGACCAGAAAGTTCTACCCACTCAAGTTCACTATCCCAACAAGGCCATGATGACACATCTTCCCATATAGCCCAAATTTGCTCAGCACTCGCTTCTGTGTTAATTTCTTCGCTATATATCCATTTAAACATGATAATCTTCCCTGTTTTAGAAATCATTTAGTTTTATTGCTTAAGAATAATATAAAAATTATTCTTAAAAATGTAATAACGATAACACACTTAATACTTTCAGATTTACTTAATATAATGATTAACTCACTAAGCGATATTAATAAAATAAACACACAAATGTTCAGTATAAATGAACACTATTGTCTACCTTAAATAGAAAATATCTGTTTTAAGTTCATACAATAACAAAGATAAAAGTTACGCACTATTTAGGATATAAATGCAGACTGCATAGTTGAAAGCTTTCAGCTGCTAATGAGATGTTGATGATTAATGTGCAGCCGAAAGAAATTAGACAAAAAGGTATCATAACTGTTGTCGTGAAATATATATCCTATTGGAGAAAAAACATTCATCGGTAGTAAAGCTAATAATACACTAAAGCTTTGACAATGTGTTACACTTTTAATGTAGATGAAATTAACAAATCAGCATATAACTTACAAAAATTAGCAGCAATACATACTGCTAATTTAGGTCTAATAGCATTATACCTCAAAGCAATTTTTGGCTAGACAAAAGAACAGATGGCCCCTCTATATTAAAGGGCGTATATTGTAAAAACTCGCTCTTGAGGCTATAAAAAACTTCAAAAAAAATAAGAGATTGAGACAAAAAACATAATGAAATAAAAATTCATCAATTTCTTTAACATCAAAATCTTTTATTTACTTTCTGCTTAACCTTTTAAAAACCATATAAAATGAAGAAAACTGTAAAGAAGCATTTTTTCATCCTACCGGATAAAAACAAGAACTTTCTCAAGATGTAAGCGATCGTAATTTATAGAGACGGATTGCTGTCTCACCATAAAAACGCTCATCATCTAGATAAAAGACGTCAGGTAAATGAATCATTGTATCTTTCTTTTCTTCAAGTATGAAAAGTGTATCAGCTTTTGCCCACCCCCCTCGCAAAGCTTCTACGAAAGCACGTTCCCCTAAACAACGGCTATAGGGAGGATCAGCGCAGATAACATCAAATGGAAGCATAGTGCCAATATTGCCAAGTTTGGTCGCATCGCGACGCAAAATCCGTCCTATCGACTGTAATTCAAAGGCTTCTATATTTTTTTGAAGCAACGCCCGCCCCTCAACCGAGTTTTCAACAAAAACAGCCGCCTTTGCTCCACGTGAAAGTGCTTCGATGCCTAAAGCACCAGTACCAGCAAAAAGATCAAGAATACGTTTATTGGTCCAAAATTGTTCTTCACGGCTAGAAAGAATATTAAAAAGGCTTTCACGTGTACGATCACTCGTTGGGCGAATCGACTGATTAACAGGCGAAAACAAAACACGACCAGCAAATTTACCGCCTATGATCCGCAAGTGAGCCTCCAAATCGCTTCGAAGTTTTTCCACCATCCCTATGTGGTTTAGATTTTTTCATAGCACCACCAAACGATTTTACCTTTTTCTTTCTCTCAAAAGAATGCTCCTCATGTCCACTTTTTATCATTTTCTCTTTATCCTTGAAAAAGCGATCTTTCTTACCAAAGGGATGCGTCTCGTCATAAGATGTTTTGCCACGTTTTTGAACAAAACTTCCCCTCTTTTCTTTGTGTAACGGACTTTCTTTTAGTTTTTCCTTGCCTCGATGAAAGGATTTTTTACCATCCAAACCGCTCTTATGATCATGCGATTTCTCCTCACTATAGGAAGGCTTTCTACGTGTACTCTGGGGACGCGCACCAGGAGCCATCCAAACATTAGCACGGCGAGAACGCGGTAGAAAACGCTCTGCTTTTCCTTCCTCACTTTTCTCCTTCTTTACATTCTCATGAGACTTTGTACTTAATTGCGCGCGACTATGTTCAACAGAACCATCTCTTGGTCGGCGCCGTATCGCCCTTTCACTTGAGAAAACCCAACCATCATTTGCAACAGAAAGATCTTTCTGGCTTTGCTTTTCTGCAACAACTGCAGAATTTGAAAAGGGTTTCAGAATAGGAGCATCAAAATCTGCATTGGCTTGCATAATCAAACGCTCCCCCAACTGATCTCGTAACATCCGCCCTTTTAACTCTTGCACGGCTCCTTCTTCTAAATCAGAGAGATGAAATGGACCATAGGATACACGGATTAATCGATTAACTGATAATCCCAATGCCCCTAAAACATTCTTTATTTCACGATTTTTTCCTTCACGCAAAGCGACAGAAAGCCATACATTCGACCCTTGTTCACGTTCAATTGATGCTTCAATCGAACCATAAAAAATACCATTAATCGCAATACCATTTTTAAGGTTATCCAGCGCACTCTGTTTTACTCTTCCATGAGCACGGACGCGATATTTGCGGACCCATCCTGTTACAGGAAGCTCTAATACACGCGCTAAGCCACCATCATTGGTTAAAAGCAAAAGACCTTCCGTGTTAATGTCAAGCCTTCCAACAGAAAGAACACGCGGCATTCCTTTTGGTAAGTTACTAAATACTGTAGGTCTGCCTTCAGGATCACGGTTCGTGGTGACAAGGCCTGCTGGCTTATGGTAAAGCCATAAACGCGTTCGTTCTATAGGAGGTAAAGGTTTGCCATCAACTTTAATAACATCAGAGCGGCTAACATTAAAAGCAGGCGTTGTCACGACTGTACCATTCACAGAAATACGACCTGCAACAATCATCATTTCTGCATCTCGACGCGAAGCAATACCAGCACGCGCTAACCTTTTAGCAATTCGTTCACTCTCATTATTTTCATTCATTTGCGTTTCAAACCAATCTTTGCCAGTATGTTCAGAAAATTATTCACATGCACCATACCGCTTATCCTGAAAAAGGAAGTAGCATAATCATTTATCATTTTCTATCCTTTAACGACAATAATGTATCTGTCGACTTGCAAGTTTGTTTTAAACTCTTTAAAAATAGAGGTATTCCTTTCATTATAAAAGCGTAATAAATTATTCATTCCATAGCATTCCTTATCGAGATAACCTTTAGATTTTCTATACCTTCAGTAGAAAGAATATTATGACTTTGACGCCCATGGAAATAGCTCTTTTAGAAGCGCAAGGGGCTGCAAAAAAAGATGAAGTTCCCGTAGGTGCTGTCATTACACGTGGAAAAGCTATCATTGCACGCGCTGGTAACTTTATAAAATCTGCATATGACCCTACAGGACACGCAGAAATGCGCGCAATCCGTATGGCTTGCAAAACATTGCAAAGCGAAAGGCTTCCTGATTGCGATCTTTATGTAACACTTGAGCCTTGTGCTATGTGTGCTGCTGCCATTTCATTTGCACGCATACGACGTCTCTATTATGCAACAAATGATCCCAAAGGGGGTGCTATAGAAAATGGTCCACGTTTTTATCAGCAACCAACCTGTCATCACAAACCTGACATTTATTCTGGTTTTAAAGAAAAAGAAGCTGCTCAATTACTTAAAGATTTTTTTGTACAAAAGCGATACTAAAAAAAATTCTTCTTCCATAACTTTCACTCTTTAAAAACTATCCTATTTCTCAAACAAGACTATTAATACTTCTGATATATATAGCAAAAGCTACTTCAAAGCATTTTTTCTCTCTTTTAATCCTGCATATTGCTTCTACTAGATGATACATTCATTCATAAGAATAATTCATTATTTTATATAATAAAATATAAAGTCCAACATATCGTAGATATCCTCTCATTTCAAATTACATTGAAGCAATAAAAATCACTTTCTTGCATATCATAAGCGGGATTATCGTCTAGATAAAGAACGTTTTAGAAAAGATTAAAAATGTCTCTTATGAAGGCTCTCAAATGCAAGAATTGTCGCAATATTAGAATCTGGAAAATAAAATGATGGTATCAGATTTCTCCTTCCTAAGCATAAAGCTTCTGGAGCACAATAGATTTTACGTTATACTATCCACATGAGCGATGTTGTAAAATGAGCTTGAGAAATTTTTCGTGTTAGGAAACGCATAAGGACTCTCTCGATGCTGTTGTCATATTGCTATTTCATGAGAATAACACCCCTCCTACAGCAGCATTATAACTGTGCGTGAATGAGAGCTTGGTACCATAAGTAATTGGAAAAATACTTTACTTAAATATTTTGTTTTTCCCCTATCGACCAATAGGTGCAGTTTTTGCAGGTTGGCGATAACTTAAAGGTGGTTCAGTGAGGTAGCGACGGTATTTTGAACTTCCAACTTGTGCTCTCTGACGACGTAAATATTCCTGTCGTTGCTTTGCATTCAACTGTGAAGGATTTTCTGAACCAGCACCATTAACTGACGATCCTTTGTGAGGAAAAGGAGTATTTCCTTGATGCTTCTTCGATGCTGCCATTTCATTGACAGATCTATCTTGTTGCGGCACCGGCAAAAATCCGCGCGAACTAGGGCTTGGTATTACAAGTTTTGGATGAGGTTTCATAACAATCTGGCTGCTGTTATTTGTTGGTGTTAATGAAGTAATATTAGCAACATCTTCAAAAAACTGTATCGAAACTGGTTTATCGGTACCATAGGTAGGAGCGGATAAATTACATCCCGTTAAAACAAAGCACATCCCTAAAATTCCTATTGGAAATATTTTTATTTCACGTTTTCTCACTGCCTATTCCATTTCCTAGGTGTATGGCTGATTAATATTCCCGTTATTTATGAGAGAACGGTCCATACACAAATTTCCCCCCCTGCAGATAAAACAACGGAATTTTCTTCGTACCACAAAAAACTATATTCATCAATATGAGAAATTTACTTGCATTTCTTTCCTTTAATCTAAAATTTTAAATCTTGCCAAGAATCTGCAATTCCCGCAAAGCAGCTGCATCACGAGCAGACACATCCGGATAGGCAGGATCACTCCCAACATCTTGTGTATAACGCCATGATCGAGCACATTTTTTTCCTAATGCCTTCTCTGGATATACACCAACACCTTCAACATCACTCAAAGTAAAAGCATCAGAAGGTATTGTATCCTGCGTAATTGTGAGTGCACTTGTAATACAGATCTCCGCCATATCCACATTTTCTAATGCTTCTCGTAAAGCCGGATTGGAAATAAAAACAATGGGAGCGGCTTCTAACGAGGATCCAATACGCTTATCAACGCGTTCAAGCTCTAAAGCACCTGTAACAACTTTACGGACCTGCCGAATTTTTTTCCAACGCTCAGACAAAGATTGGTTTTGCCATTCTTCTGGTACAGAGCGAAATTGTTCCAAATGCACCGATTGGCTTTCTGGGTAACGCTCTAACCAAGCTTCCTCCATAGTAAAAGGTAACATTGGAGCAAGCCATGTTACCATACGCTCAAAAATCTCACGGACAACCTGCAAGGAGGCCTTGCGTTTTTTTGATGAAGGCGCATCACAATAAAGAGAATCCTTGCGGATATCAAAATAAAATGCCGATAACTCAATGATTGAAAAATCCAATAATGCACGCATAATCTTTTTAAAATCAAATTCATCGTAAGCGCGATTAATCAACTGATCAAGTTCAAAAAGCCTATGCAATATAAATTTTTCAAGATCCGGCAGTGCGCCATAAGATATTTCTTCTCCATCATCATATGCTAAAGTTCCAAGCATCCAACGAATTGCATTGCGTAGTTTACGATACGAATCCACATTTGTTTGAAGAATTTTTTTGCCTAAACGCTGATCTTCCCAATAATCAGTTGTCATAACCCAGAGACGAAAAATATCAGCTCCAGATGTTTTAATGATCTCTTGCGGAACAACCGTATTGCCTAAAGATTTAGACATTTTCTTACCATTCTCATCCAAAGTAAAACCGTGTGTGATCACTGCCTTATAGGGAGAGCAAGCACGCGTACCACAGCTTTCCAAAAGAGAAGATTGGAACCATCCGCGATGTTGATCTGAACCTTCAAAATAAACATCAGCAGGCCATTTCAAATCCGCCCTATCTTCCAACACAAAGCTATGGCTTGCTCCAGAATCAAACCAAACATCCAAAATATCATAAACCTGTACCCAAGGCTCATGTGCACGCTCACCTAAAAAACGTTCACGTGCTCCTTCAGCAAACCATGCATCTGCCCCTTCTGCTTCAAAAGCCCGTAAAATACGCTCGTTCACACCTTCATCTTTTAGAATAACACCATCCTCATTCGCAAAAATACAAATAGGAACACCCCAAGAACGCTGACGAGAAAGAACCCAATCAGGACGATCTTCTATCATAGAAGCTAGGCGGTTTTGACCAGAAGACGGCACAAAACGCGTTTTTGAAACAGCTTCCAAAGCCCGACTACGTAAAGTTGAACCATCCCCAAAATCTTTATCCATTGAAATAAACCATTGTGGTGTATTGCGAAAAATAACGGTTTTTTTTGAACGCCAACTATGGGGATAGGAATGCTTTAAACGCCCCCGTGCAAACAATCGATCTGCTTTAATTAAAGCGTTAATGACCTCTTTATTGGCATCACCCATTTTTCCATTATCATCAATAACACGCGCAGGTCCTCCTTCACGATCTGGTCCTAAACCTGGAACATCTTTCGTATAGAACCCTGCATCATCAACAGGAAACGGTATAGACGTATCAATCCCCGTTTGCTCCAGTAAGGACTTATAATCATTCCAAATTTCAAAGTCCTCACGCCCATGGCTTGGTGCTGTATGGACAAAACCTGTACCAGCACTCTCTGTTACGTGCGAACCATTTAGCAATGGAATTTTAAAGTTATACCCCCCAGCCAAACCTTTGAGTGGATGAGAAAGAACAAGAGCTTTCAATTCTTCAGCAGAAATAACACGCAAACGCTTCAAAACAAGTTTGGCTTTTTCTGCACAAATCATTGCTAAAGCGTCTGCAAAGAGAAGCTTTTCTCCCACTTGAGGACCAAAATCATTTTCAGCACTTTCAACTTCGTAAATACCATAAGAAATCTGTGAAGAATAACTCACTGCACGATTGCTTGGAATTGTCCACGGCGTTGTTGTCCAAATGACGACATAAGCACCATATAAATCATCAGAATTTGCTTCAAAAACAGGAAACTTAACCCAAAGCACCTCTGATTCATGATCATGATATTCAATCTCAGCCTCTGCCAAAGCCGTACGCTCTACAACAGACCACATCACCGGCTTGGAACCACGATAGATCTGATCTGACATAGCAAATTTTATCAATTCACTGGCAATGCGTGCTTCTGCATGGAAAGCCATTGTAGTATAAGGCGTGTTAAAATCTCCCATGACACCAAGGCGTTTAAATTCTTCACTTTGAACGGTTACCCAATGCTGTGCAAATTCACGGCATTCTTGACGAAACTCGTTAAGCGGTACCTCATCCTTATTTTTTCCTTGTGCTCGATATTTTTCTTCAATTTTCCATTCAATTGGAAGCCCATGGCAATCCCAACCAGGTACATAATTTGCATTAAAACCGCGCATTTGGAATGAACGGACAACCACATCCTTTAAAACTTTGTTTAAAGCATGCCCAATATGAATATGACCATTGGCATAAGGTGGACCGTCATGAAGAATATAAAATGGACGATCTTTTGCTTGTTGGCGCAATTGCGCATAAAGCCCCATATTTTCCCAACGCGCCATCAATTCAAGCTCTTTTTGCGGAAGCCCTGCACGCATAGGAAAATTTGTCTGTGGGAGATAAAGAGTTTTTGAATAATCTATTGTTTCATTTTTCACAGCCATTGTGAAATATTCCTGTCCACTTTTACGATTTCATTTTTGCATAACTTCCCTGAATCCTGCAACTCTGGTTTTTATCTATAGGGAAAGCCGAGCTTATTATTCGTATTAAGCAGCGATCAGGAAAATATATCATCACACTCTGTGGGCTTTATCATGAAATTCACAGGAAAAGAAACCAAAAAGTGATCTTTAAAAAAATAAAGGCTCCACTGACAGTGGAGCCTCTTAGAAATTTACTCTTTAAAAAATTAGAATTTATAAGCTACACCAACGCGGAAATCATTGGTTTTGTAGTTAACTTCAAGTTTTTCCTTTGCAAATTTCTTTTTACCAAAATCAGAGTAACGATATTCTGCCCGTACAATCACATTATCCAGAAGCGAGAAATCAACGCCACCACCAAGTGTGTAGCCAATCATGGTTTTTGTTTCATCAGCTAAGTTCTTAGAAGAAACGACTCTTCCATCCTCATCCTTAATGGATATTGATACAGTGTCTTGGAACTGCCCATAAGCAATACCCCCAGCAAGATAAGGCATAAAGCGATCAGCAGCAAAACCAATACGTACCCGTGTAGCACCACCCCAATTTTGTTTGAAAGTATGACTTAAAGTTTCAACTTCATCCTCTTGATCAAGACCAAATTCAGAAGCCATCTTTTTCATTTGTTCTATACCATATACACTGGAATCGTTCTTATCCACCGCTTGTGTACTTTGTGTACCATGAGAACGAGAAGTATGTGAATTAGCACCATGCGCATGAGCGCCAGAACCATACCCACCTGCATGAGATGCACCATGCGGATTAGTACTTCCACCACCATGATGAGTACTATGATGACCTTGGGCTCCACTTGTTCCATTGGAAGCTTTTGCTGATTCAGAGGATGATCCTAATCTCGCCAGTACAAGTGGTCCGCTCGGTATTGTTTTTTCTGCTGCTGAATTAACATTGCCAGAACTTCTAGTTGTTGGGGATTGACTTAATTGCCTTGCTCCTACTTGTGGTTGCTGAGCTGCATTTGCTGACTGATTTGATTGTCCTGCTCCTGCTTGTGGTTGCTCAGCTGCTGCTGGTTTAGCTGCTGCTGGTTTAGCTGCTGCTGGTTGCGCTGGTGCTGCTGGTTGCGCTGGTGCTGCTGGTTGAGCTGGCGCTGGACCGGATCGCGTTGCAGCAGATCTTCCTGATGCGGCTTCTGCCGTTGGAGCCCCTCCTGTTACAGTTCCTACACCTGCAGGTGTTCCTGAAGCGGTTCTTTGTGCTTGTGTTCCTGATACTGCTGGTGGGGCTGGAAGCGTTTGTGGGTTTGCGGATCTGCGGGATCTTACGACTGCATTTTCTATTGTAGTGTTATCAGCTGCACCTATGGTAATGGTCTTTGTGTGTTTTTTACCAGATATCATTAAATCCGTATCGACACCAAAAATAAAGTTATCACCGAGGTCAATATTAGAACCTACATAAAAACCACCTACAAAACCTGAAAGTTTAGGAGAGAACTCTTTATCTAGTGGCAAACTCTTTTCTTGACCAACAAGAGCGATATCAGCTTTGCTCGAAAAACCACCAGCTTGGACACCTAAATAAAGACCTGTCCATGAAAAAGTAGGTGCAACAATGGTAGAAGAAGTCGATAATGCTGGCTGATGAGGAATCATAACATCAGCAGCCAGCGCTGTAGACGCTGAAATTAAAGAAAAAATAGACGCTGTTATTAAACGTTTTGTATTCATAAAATCTCTCCAAATATCCAAAATGAAATGTATATAGAGCATCTTTTTTGAAAGATCTGTAGCAAAAATGACACACTCACAAAAAAATAAAGATTTTTTTTTGAAAATAAGGCTTCTTAAACTTTTAATTTTGCATTCAATGAAAATTTGTAAACTAAACCACACTAGAATTATGTATCTTAAAGTTGGATTCATTTTCATTAAATTTTTGCATAACTGTTAATGATAATATTCTTTATAAATTTCTTTTTACCGAAATCTGAATAACAGTATTCTGCATGCAATAAGCTATCATCTGTTATTGCAAAATCAATGCCAGCGCAAATAGTGAAATCAAATATTGCCTTTTTTAAAACCAGGCGACATCAAAGTTTCATCCATTTATCGCATGATCTATTTTTGATGCTTTAGCAATAATATTTTGTATCTAAAATTAAGAGAAACAAAAGACTTATTCAAACACTCGCAAAAAAACTTTCAGATTCTTTCCATAAACATCTTCATCCTGATACATCAATTTGATTTATAAGGATAACTTATTGTTTTCATGTTGAATGAAAAAACTAATACTGTAGGATTCTATCCTTTAAAACCTGTTCCATGTTGTATTAATCAAAACCATATCTCTCGATAGCGGAAAAAATCTATGAATAAAAAATATTAAAGAAAGAATTTTAAATATCTCTTATAAACACTTTTAACAGCCAAGGTCTATCCACAACATTCGTGGCCGGCAAAATGTATGATAATGCTAGCTTGCTCTTTTTATTAAGCGTGTAAAGATAATGGTGCTCTATAAATTTTATATTATTTCATTGGGAGGCTTTACCGTCTTATATCACTCACGGATACTGACATGAAGTGGGCTTGATGTACTTTGAAAAATATTTCTTTAAAACAAGCGTGTGACTACACAACAATAAGTGTATTCCGTTTGGGGTGCTCTGTTTTGCATAAGGGACTTTAACAGTTTTCTTGTAATCTATTTATATGTGTTTAATAGTATATATGGATAGATTTATTGGGATAGGTAGGGCAGCTCAAACTTTGGGGGACTCGATTAGCACTTTACGCAGTTGAGGAGGTGAAGGCGGAATTATTTCTGAGCATATGGTAATAAATCACCACCGTTATGACCTATTCAAGCTGAGACCTGATCTTTTCCATTCAAGAGAACTGTCACAAAAAAACTATTGCTTATGCTTGTGTATCGAGCCATCAAAAAGACGACTGAGAGCGGTAAGAACAGGTTCTTGAGCTTTATTACGCAAGCCAAGGTTGGACTTATGAAATCATCTCTGATTGAGGGTGGATCCTATAAAAAGAATGCAATAAACAAAAACGTAAGACATTATTCTAAATGCTTTTGAAAATCGTAAAGCTAAATTAAAAGAAGATGGTAAAGTTGGAAACTAGCTTTTCTCTTTGTCACTTCATATGCTTCCCCAATGAGGCTGTATTCCCGTTTAAGAACTTACTCCAACAGATATACGTAATACGTTTGCTCTAATCTGGTATATGCAGAATAAAGTTCGTCACTGGTTATGATCTTTTCCTATTTCTGAGATTAATTGAATACTTTTCACTTAGGCGTAAAATGATAGCCGTAATATAAGATTTTATGTAATAAGTAGTTATAAAATCGATGCATACTACTAATTAGCCTTTTATAATATAAACTTTTTTAAAGCCCTATAATACAAAATGATACCAATAAAAATAGAAGGAATTAAGAGAGTTAAAATAGAGAGCGAATAAAATAAAGGCCTCGTTAAACGAGG
Organism: Bartonella sp. MU37NMGALS; assembly: GCF_042194015.1. Taxonomy (NCBI): domain Bacteria; kingdom Pseudomonadati; phylum Pseudomonadota; class Alphaproteobacteria; order Hyphomicrobiales; family Bartonellaceae; genus Bartonella; species Bartonella sp. MU37NMGALS. The sequence continues at coordinate 121,221 of NZ_JBHIML010000004.1, read as the reverse complement.
CCTTAGTATTTTTTATGCTTCTAATTTCGTTTTTACAAAATTAGAATTTGTAAGCGACACCTACACGGAAGTCATTGGTTTTGTAATTGAATTCACGTGTATCGTTTGCAAATTTCTTTTTACCAAAATCGGAGTAACGGTATTCTGCACGTAAAAGAACGTTATCTGTCATTGCAAAATCAACACCGCCACCAATAGTGAAACCAAGCATTGTCTTCGTTTCATCAGCCCAAGCACCACCAGTCAAATCTATGGCTTGCTTAGCTCCTGCATCTGGCACTTTTTCACCCCCGTCAGCTTTCTGCTCAACTTTAGCTCTCTCTCCTTTTCCTGCAACGGATTGAATGCCCTGTACCTGCGCATAGGCAATACCACCAGCAACATAAGGCATAATACGGTCAACAGCAGTAAAACCGATACGAACGCGTGTAGCACCAGACCATTTTTCTTTGTAACTGTGCGTTTCTGTTACCTTGTCACCTTTTTGAAACTGTTGCTGATCTTTTAGTTCAACCTTAGCTTTTTCAAGGGCAGCATTAAAATTTTCTGCATCTTTTTCAGTAAGAGTCAATTCACGGGCTTTTTTTGATTCTTCACGGTCTGCCCAAACTGCATCGGTTTCAACACCGAGAATGAGACCATTTCCGAGGTCTACGTTAGATCCGGCATAAATACCACCCATGAAACCAGAAGGACTAGGTATGTTATCTTTTTTGAAAAGTTCTTTGTCTGCTCCTGGAATAGTTACTTTGGTTTTACTCGAAAAGTTGCCAACTTGACCACCAAGATAAAAACCTGTCCAAGAAAATGAAGGGGCTGCTGCAATAACTGCTGGTGCAGCTTCATGAGGGATCACCACATCAGCAGCTTGTGCTGCAGAAGCTGAAATTAAAGCGGCAACAGACGTTGCTATTAAATATTTTGTATTCATAATTTTGCTCCTAAATTAACTATAAAATGACCTTACAAGATTATAGATAAAAAAGCTGTAGTAAAAATGTCACAGTCATACAAATAAAAACCCAGAAAAACAGCGGTTTTGTAAAAGTCAAGATCTCTTGAAAATTTAATTTTTTATTAATACTTTTTATTCATAATTGCAGTTTTGATTAAATTAGACCTTGTAAGCGACACCTACATAAAAGTCATTGTTTTGTAGCCTAGTTTAAGGTAATCTTTTTTAAATTCCTTCTTACCAAAGTCTGAGTAGCGGTATTCCGCACGAAGAAGAATATGATCTGTCATCGCGAAATCTATACCACCACCAAGAGTGAAACCCACCATCGCTTTTATTTTATCAAATACCGTAGCAGAAACGGCTTTACTTGGTTTACCATTTGCCGACTTTTTTGTTCCTGAAACTTTACCAACACCTTGTATTTGCGCACAGACAATACCACCGGAAACATAAGGCATAAATGCGGTCAGCGACGAAAAAGCCTACACGAACCCGTGTTTCACCAGACCTTTTTCCTTTTAAACCAATGCGACACACTGCTGTGTTACCCTTTTGAAACTTTTCATCTTCATCCAATGTAACATCAGCATCTTCAAATTCATCATTAAAATCATTAAATTCGTCAATCGCAAGAATCTTTGAGACCGTCTTCGTCTCTCCTCGGTCTGCCCAGACTGCATCGGTTTCAACACCTAGAATGAGGACATTTCCAAGATCTACATTAGAACCTAATTGGAACCTAAATAAATACCACCTATGAAACCTCAAGGCTTAGGTAGTCCATCTTTATCTGAAGTTTTTTCTTTTGTCTCTAAATCAAATACATCAATTTTGACTTGAAAAGTTGCTAACTTGACCACCAAGATAAAAATCTATCCAAGAAAACGAAAGGGCTGTGATAACTGCTGAGACTGTTTCACGAGGAATGATAACATCAGAAGATTGTGCCACAGAAGCTGCTGCCATAGCGATAACAAAAAGTTGTTCCTAAAGATTTTATATTCGTAAACTTTGCTCCTTATTTATTTAGGAACAAAGTATTATGAAACTACAGAAAAAACGCTGTAGTCAACATGACACAACCATAGAAAATGAAAGACAAACCCAAGATAAAATCATTTCAAAACTTCACTTCGTACAAGAAATTGTAAGTTACAAGTACGTATAACTTATTGATTTTATGGCATAATTCTTATCTTTCGTTTATAAAAATCTTTTTAATAAAATCTGAATAATATCTTTTACTTCCCTAATAAATATAGGGTATGTGATAATATAACAACGGAAAATAATAGAGGCTCTGTCTTTGACAGAGCCTCTTGGAAGTTTATTTCGTTGTTTACGAAATTAGAATTTGTAAGCTACACCTACACGGAAATCATTGGTTTTGTAAGCGAGTTTATCCCCATCCTTTACAAATGCTTTTTTACCGTAGTCTGAGTAACGATATTCTGCACGCAATAGAACATTGTCTGTCATTGCAAAGTCAATACCACCACCTACAGTGAAACCAACCATTGTTTTTGATGCATCAAACACTTTAGCAGAAGCGATTTCGGCACCATCAGCTCCTTCCGCCTTAAGAAAATCAACCACTTGCAGCTGCGTATAAGCAATACCACCAGCAAAATAAGGCATAATGCGATCAACTGCTGCAAAACCAATGCGAACGCGTGTAGCACCAGACCATTTTTCTTTTATAGAGGTGCCCTTTACACGTTTGTCAGTCGCCCCGATACCAGCAATAGTTTTTCCTGCAGCAGGTGTAGCTTTCGCTTCTATAAGCTCATTTTTGAAAGCATCAAGGCCAGTTTCTCCAATAACTGCTGAATGCGTTTTTGAATCTTCGCGGTCTGCCCAGACTGCATCGGTTTCAACACCTAGAATGAGGCCATTACCAAGATCTACGTTGGAACCTACATAAATACCACCCATGAAACCGGAAGGCTTAGGTGTCCAGTCTTTATCTGTAATTTTCTTGTTTGTTTCTGAATCAACTACATCAACTTTACCTGAAAAGTTACCAACTTGACCACCGATATAAAAGCCTGTCCAAGAAAATGAAGGGGCTGCGATGACTGCTGGGGCTGTTTCACGAGGGATGATAACATCAGCAGCTTGTGCTGCAGAAGCTGCTGCTATAGCGATAACAGAAGTTGTTACTAAAGATTTTATATTCATAAACTTTGCTCCTAATTTATTTACGAGCACAGTGCTACAAGATTACAGAAAGAAAAGCTGTAGTAAAAATGATACAGTCACAGAAAATGGAGGGCACATCCCAGACAAAAGCAATTCATAGCTTTGTTTTGTACGAGAAATTACAAACTGTATATATAAATAACTTATTGATCTTAAATGTAATTATTGTTTATGATTTTTTTAAGAAAATCTGAATAATATCTTTCCACATCCACAATAAATTATGTATTGTGTGATAATATAGCAACAGAGAATAACAGAGGCGCTGTTAAAGACAGCGCCTCTGTTATTTAACTTATCATCTGTTAAAATTTGTAAGCAACACCAACTCGGAAATCATTGGTTTTGTAAGATGTCTCATATTTATCATTTGAGAATTTCTTTTTTCCAAAATCAGAGTAACGGTATTCCGCACGGACAATAACGTTATTGGTCATAGCTAAATCAACACCAGCACCCAGAGTGTAACCAACAAGGGTCTTTGTTTCATCAGACAAGCTACCAGAAGCTATTACTTTATCTGAATCTTTGCCTGTTATTGAAATCGATGCAGTATCTTGAAGCTGTGTATAGGCGATACCACCAGCAACATAAGGCATAATGCGTTCAGCTGCAAAACCAATACGTACACGTGTCGCACCAGCCCACTTTTCTTTAAAAGTGAAACTGTGGGTCCGTTTAGCACCAGCTTCAAGCGCATCTTTACCAATACTAATTCCAGATTCTGTTAATATCTTCTTAATATAATTTATGTGATCTGGAGCAATAACGTATGTGTTTCCTGTCTTCGTGTCATCTTTATTAGACCACACGATATCTGTATCAACACCTAAAATAAGGCCATTACCGAGATCAACGTTGGAACCTGCGTAAAGACCACCCATGAAACCAGAGAGTTTTGGCAAAAGTTCATCAGGTGCTGGAATCTTTTTTCCGTTACTGAGGATATCCATTTTCGTTTTACCCGAAAAACCACCAATCTGTCCCCCAACATAAAAACCTGTCCAAGAAAAAGTTGGAGCAACAATAACGGGAGCAACAGGTGTTGGACTAGGGGGAACAATAACATCTGCTGCTTGTGCTGCTGAAGCTGAAACAAAAGCGAAAGCAGAAGCTGTTATTAACCATTTCATATTCATATTTTCTCTCCATAGCTGAATATTTATTTGAACACATCATTTCATATAGAGCCCAAACTTCAGATATCTGTAGCAAAAATGATACACTCATAAAAAAAACAAAAAGCCAATCAAAGCACCTTTGATCGCTTGATCTGTAATATCTTTAATAAATGAGAATTAAACTATGCCAATGCACAAATGATTTTCTCTTGTCACATTTGCTCTCCTTTATAATTTTTCAAAAATATCTGCATTATCACCATGTAAAGCGTGTGCTATTAGCATGAAAATATAATGTATTGATTATAATGAAAAAATATCTTTATATTCATTCATCTGCAATATTGAAGATGTTCTTTAAGCCTTTTTATATTAAAGAAACCAAAACTACCCCCTGCACCTCACAAACGAGCAAATGTGTGTGGATAAAAAAACTATTTAAAAGCTGAAATGCTTCCTATTAATACTCTCAATATTGGAACAGTGAAAACTGTTCCAATATTGAGAGTAACTAAATGTAACCGTTCTATTTAAATTCATACAAATAACGTTTTTACCTTTATCCTTAACATGACCAAAAGTGAAAGCTATGTATTTGTTTTTTCATCATTGTAAAGAACGCTTGTACCACATAGAACAAGATCTCTACTACCCCATGGACTGCAACAAGATTACATGCAATTTCATCACGCTTGCTCTTTGTTTACAATTTAGGCATCTATGGTTTTTTGACATACTTACTATTTTTTTTCTTCTCTCAACCGTATAGTAAAGTCTTTTTCAGAGCTTCAGCCTTATTTGTAGGCTATCATTTCATACCCCTTTACAAGACTAAATTGAAAAAATGCCTAAAGACAGACAACCGGTATGATAAACATTAAAACTTATATAGAAATCTCCTTAAAGCTGAAAAAATGAGAAATCTTTCTTAAAGTTTTCAAACCAAACTTTGCTTTGAAAGTCATTTTGAGCAAACAATTTGGCAGAGCAAATATCTGATATTTTGAATCATAGACAAATAAAGAATATTTTATAAACTCTGTAGTCAAACAATATATTAATGTATGACATAATTCATCATTTCGCATATTGGATAAGAAACCCGAATATCGTAAGATTCTCTCATTCCAAACCGGTTGCATGTTGCAATCAATCGAAACAATTCCCTTGCACGTTACAAGCAGGAAAAGCCATGTGGATAAAAACTGTACAAAAAAGGATTAAAAACGCCTCTTATGAAGAGTCTCACATACCAAAGGCTGTCACAAAATTGAGAGCCAGCAAAGTGTGTGATAAATGCTAGCTTTCCCTTTCATAAGCGTAAAGATAGTAGTACTCAATGGATTTATGATTATAGCCTTCATAAATGGTGTCGCGAAATGGGCTCAGAAGCATTGAAACATATTTCTTTAAAACAAGCGCACATAAGTATGCAACTCAATGACGTTTTATTTTTTGAACTACGCTATAAAGATCAAAAGTTTAACATTAAAATAAATACTTGGTTTTCTTCTCTATTTGGATGAAGCATTCTATTAGACCCTGTCTGCAAATAGTCCAGATTTTTGTCGAGTGGATTTCATTTAGCTTCCCATTCATGTAATTCACTTAATCAAAGGTTCTATAGACAAGCTCTTTACTTGATCCCACTATGTACTCTAAAAACACTTATTAAAGCGCTTTACATACCTTATATAATCACACTCAAAATGATGATATTTACAGCGTTAAAAAAATAACCCCAATCTCTAGGCTATATTCATCTAAACCCATGAATTTTTAATAACTAATTGCTATTATACAGTGTTATTCGTTCACTGCAATTTCCCTGCTCGTATCTTTTCCGAACAGTACTCTTCATTCTCGTCGTATACAATCATAACATCCTTTAAACAAATAGCTCCCTCCTGTTTTCAGGTGATAATATCTCCTTTCTTTATTTTTCGAGCATACGTTATAACTCTCAATGTTGTTTTCTCACTTTCTAAAAACTCGTTGGACTTCGTGTAAATAGGTTTGGCCGTCCTCTTTTCCTTGGTCCTTTTTTAGAATTATATCCTCTTTTTTTACCAGAATGTGACACAGGTACTAACTTAGCTGCTGTTATATATTCATTGTTATTTGTGCAAGAAAGTTCTATTTGAAAAACTTCAGATAAGACCCTGCGAAGCTGTTCACCAGAAAAAAAACCTATTGGAGAAACAACCGAAGATGCTCTCTGTATAAGGTTTTGAGACGCTAAAAAACTCGCACCCTGAGCGATAGAGATTGAAGCAAAAGTAGCAAAAGTTGTAATAAAGTATTTTATGCTCATAAATTTAACCTCATTAATATCCATAATGTATTTTACCTAGTGCCTTCATTGCAAATTTCTAGAGAAAATAATATGTTTATAGATAAAAAGCGAAAATCCTTAAAAATAAAGCTTTGGAGCATTTTTATTTTAAAATAAAAGCAAATTGCCCTGCGCTGCCAACATAAAAATCACTTATTGAGTAATAAATAAAGACACGAAGTATCGTCTAAAAATAATAAACCATACGAACTTCACGACAACATATTGATTTATAAATATAATTTGTATTTCATTCACACAAAATGAGCCTCTCAAATATCAGATATTCTCTCATTTCAAACTTGTTCATTATACATGAAGAAAATTTATTCGCTTCCACATCATAAATGAGATTTGTATATGGATAAAACTCTTGACAAAAGGGAGATTCTTACGAATCTGTTGAAATGCAAAAGCTATTGCGGTATTTTGACTTAGTAAAGAGAACTCTTGCTGACTTGTTTCTAGCACACTTTTCTAGGAGTTGCTCTTTGCATTATTCAGTATAATCGTGATTATCTTTATACATTAATCATATAATGTATTGATCTATAATGATCGTTTAGCGTTATTCATATTGAATGAGAACCCTGAATACCGTAAAATTCTCTCATTCCAAATCTTTTTTATATTGAATTAATCAAAATCATTTGTTTGCACGTTTGGGAGAGCTGTGCAGACAAAAAACACTAAAAAAGACTAAAAATGCCTCTTATTAACTGTCTCAAGTGCCAAGGGGCTACACAAAATATTGGGAGTTGGCAACAGTGTGTGATAGTAGCAGCTTATTACTCCATAAGCGTAAAAATGGGAGTGCTCAATGAATTTTATATCATATTTTTTGGCTTTATCATTATACCATTCACTAAGCGCCCCCCGTGAAATGGGCTTGGGGATTGGTTTCTTTAAAAAAGCACATGAATTAGCAGAACAAATATACTCCGTTTAGGGGGCGTTCTGTCTTACATGAAGAACGTAAATCCATTAAAAACGTGAGGCAATGCGTAATCTCTATTATTTAACAGACATTGCTTTATATACTTTTGAAAGTCGTAAAGCAGAATAAAAACAATGGTAAAGATGAGTTTTGGTCTTTACATTTACGACTTCATATTCTCCCCTAATTAGGCCGCATACCGGTTTCAGAGATTTAAGTCTTCAACCTACCGTATATTTCCAGCCTCTCCTCAAAATTGTTTTTTTAAACAAAAGCTATTACAAAAATAAAAAATATGAATTCGCAAAAGTACTTTGATTACCTAAACTTCAAATGAAACAGCACTTAAGAAGTTATTATAACTCTTATCAAAAAAATGAGAGGATAAAATGCCCATAATGTGTAAGAATTTTGTCCTTTTACATCAATAATTAACTCCATTTAAAAGCCAATTTTAAAGTTAGCTATGCGCAAAAATATCCACTTCCGCCCATCCTAAAAGATCAAGCCTAGCTCTCATAGGCAAAAATTGAAAGCATGCCTTGGCAACATTTTCTCGCTCTTCACGTCTTAAACGTTCTTCAAATATAACTTTTAAACGATGCAAATATAACACATCCGACGCAGCATATTCAATTTGTGCCTGTGATAACGTTTCCGCCGCCCAATCCGAAGATTGTTGCTGTTTAGAAATACTCACATTTAGCAATTCATTACAAATTTCTTTCAAGCCGTGGCGATCCGTATAAGTACGCGTGAGTTTAGAAGCGATCTTTGTACAAAAAACAGCCTCTGGCATAACACCAAATGTATGCGCTAAAATCGCAAGATCAAAACGCCCAAAATGGAATATTTTGATGACTGCGTTATCTCCAAGAAGCTTGACCAAATTAGGTGCACTCTTTTGTCCTTTAGCAATTTGTATAATATCGGCAGTACCATCTCCAGAAGAAAGCTGAACAACACATAAACGATCACGATGGGGTTGTAACCCTAAAGTTTCAGTATCAATCGCAATGGCGTCAGTTTTATAATTATCTAAGTTTGGTAAATCACCTTGATGAACGCGAATCTCAGCCATTTACCCTCCTATTTGCGAAAGCAGCAAGAATACGCGCCCAAGACCGCTGCCCCTTATGAAACGATTTTAAATTATACTTTTCATTAGGCGAATGAATACGGTCATCAGCCAGTCCAAAACCAACCAAAAGAGTTTCCATACCAAGAATTGACCGAAAATCTGCTACAATTGGGATCGAGCCCCCCATAGCTGTCAAAACAGCAGGCACTTCCCACTCTTGTGATAAGGCATCCTTCGCTTCCTTGATAAAAGATGAATCATCAGAAATCTGAAGTGCCGGAGAAGAACCGTGATTCTTAAATTCAACCTTACAATCAGCAGGAATTGAGCTACGTACATAATCACGCAACGCTTGGCGTATTTTCTCTGGATCTTGCTTATGCACCAAACGACACGATACTTTTGCACTCGCTTGAGAAGCAATAACCGTTTTCATCCCTTCCCCTTCATAGCCGCCACTAATACCATTAATTTCCATGGTAGGACGTGCCCATACAAGCTCTAAAATGCTCCGTCCTTTTTCACCAGCTGGAATGGAAAGTCCTATAGGACCAAGAAAATTTTCAGCAGTACAATTAAGCGCATTCCATGATTGTAAAATATGTGGAGGTGTTTCTTCTACTCCATCATAAAAACCAGGAAGTGTTACCCTATTATTTTCATCGTGAAGTCCTGCTAAGATTTTCGTTAAAATACGAATGGGATTAGCTGCTACTCCTCCAAAATAACCAGAATGCAAATCACGATTAGCTGCTGTGATAATAATCTCTTCTGCCATAATTCCCCGAAGAGAAAGAGCAATAGATGGTGTATCCGCATCCCACATTGACGTGTCACAAACCAATGCATAATCTGCCTTAAGTTCATCTTTATTTTCTTTTAAAAAAGGAACAAGGGAAGGAGAAGCGCATTCTTCCTCACCTTCACATAAAATAGTAACTTTAACAGGAAGCTGCCCTTTTTCTTTCTTAAATGCACGACATGCTTCAACAAAAGTCATCAACTGACCTTTGTCATCTGAAGCTCCACGAGCACAAATAACTTTCTCTCCATCTCTCTCTTTTAATGAAGGTGTAAATGGATCATCCTCCCATAAACTCAATGGATCAACAGGTTGAACATCGTAATGTCCGTAAAACAACACATGCAAACAATCATCTGAAGGCCCTGGATGATGCCCAACAACCATTGGATGACCTAGTGTATCACGGCGTGAAGCCTCAAAACCGATGCTTTTTAAATCCTCTACTAACCAATCAGCTGCTTTGCGACATGCATCCTTGTAAGCCGAGTCTGTAGAAATCGATTGAAAACGTAAAAGAGAAAAAAGGCGTTCAAGGCTCTTTTCTATATTTCCATCAAGATGTGTTAGTACTTTATTCAGCATAAAAAACCCTCTCAAGCCTTGTGTAATTATATTATAGATATGACGACTTTAAGCCTCTTGTAAGATTTTGCAAGACACCTTATTCATTTTTGGCATTGTGAGCAGTAAAAACTTGAACGTCCAGCCTGTAAAATACGCACAATAGGCGTTCCACATTCCAAACATTGCTTGCCTTCTCGTCCATAAACTGAAAAAGCATGTTGAAAATAACCAAGTGAACCATCTATATGCATATAATCACGTAAAGAGGAGCCACCAGACAAAATGGCTTCAGAAATCACATTGCGTATATTTTGTGCTAAAGAATCTGCAAATTCACATGCACGTACCGTTTTTGATGCCAATGTGAATGCACCACGTTGTGGAGACAAACGACTCCGCCAAAGTGCTTCACAAACATAAATATTCCCAAGACCTGCAACAATAGACTGATCAAGTAAAACGCTCTTAAGAGACATTCTTTTATTAACAAAAGTCTTTTGTAAATAACGGCCAGAAAACGAATTACTCATAGGTTCAAGCCCTAGCTTATTTAAAAGTGGATGTTCATAAAGCTTGTCCGTATTGACTAAAAGCATAAATCCAAAGCGACGCACATCATTATAAATAAGATGATAAACTTCACCATTCCTTGTTTGAATATCCATGACAAAATGATCATGTTTAACCAATTTACTTGTCGTTCTTAAAAGATCATTCTCTATACGCCATGAACCAGACATTCCTAAATGGCTTAAAATCGTTTCATTCTGAGAAAGATGAAATAATAAATATTTTGCACGCCGACCAAGTTCTATAATTGTTCTGCCAATAAGGCGCTCAGAAAAAGCCTCAGGAAAGGGAAAGCGTAAATCTCTACGATTAAGCCTGACTGATACTATCTTTGCATCAGTTACAACAGACTCAAGTCCACGACGAACTGTCTCTACTTCAGGAAGTTCAGGCATCTCTCTTCTTTAATAATTATACACTTTCCAATTGTATCACCAATAAATTGGCTTCTTTTCTCCCCTCAAAGAACGAAACCTTCCTCTACATCTGCTCTATAAACGACTCAAATTCTTGATGAGTGGATTTCACTTAGCTTCCTACTCATGTGAGTCACTTAACTAAAGGCTTTATGACCAAACCCTGCCTTGAATATTCACTAGGCATTCTAAAATACTTAACGTATCAATGAGGCTTACACCCCACCCTACCTCAAATGACAATATTTGAGGACATAGCAGGATTAAGCCCACTCACCTTTACGAAATACAGGAACTCTTACACCATCTTGGGTAATGCCATCTATATCAATTTCGCCAGAACCAATCATCCAATCAATATGAATGACACTTTTATTACCACCACGCGCTGCAATCTCTTCTGATGTCAATGATGCCCCATCTAAAAAGCATTTGGAATAACACTGTCCTAAAGCAATATGACATGCAGCATTTTCATCAAATAAGGTATTATAAAAAAGGAGGTCACTCTTAGAAATTGGTGAAGAATGAGGAACAAGAGCAACTTCGCCCAATCGGCTTGCACCCTCATCACTTTGCAAAACCTGCTGCAAAACTTCCTGCCCCGTTGATGCACGGGATTCAACAATACGCCCTGCTTCAAAACGTACTTCAATATTATCAATCAGTGTTCCTTGATAGGAAAGTGGCTTTGTTGAGCGAACAAAACCTTCAACCTTATGAGCATGAGGAGTCGTGAAAACTTCTTCTGTCGGAATATTCGGATTGCAAATAACACCATTTTGAGCAACAGATGCACCACCATGCCATTCATGATCATCTGCCAAACCAACAGTTAAATCAGTCCCTGGCCCTGTAAAGTGTAAAGTAGAAAAACGCTGCTCATTAAGCCAAGATGACCGTTTCTTTAAATTCTCGTTATGGACGAACCACGCATGTACCGGATCTTCTTCTGTAACACGTGAAGCAGAAAAAATTGCATCGGCTAATTTTTTAATCGCCTCATTCAGTGGTAAAGAAGGAAACATTGCCTCAGCCCATCCTGCTGTTGGATAAGCAACAATTGACCAATTTATAGAAAAATTCGATATTTTTTTGAGAGCAGGCTGGTAAGCTAGTGAAGTCGCCTTATTCAAACGCGCAACCTTATCGAAATCTTGATTGGAAAGGAGCAAAGGATTATCACCAACAATTGCTAACCGCGCTGCCCCCTTTTCAAAAGCCTTCGCCATTCCCTCATAAAGCCAAGAAGGGGCACAATCAAAACTAGCTGTATGGGCATTTTCAAAACGTGTAAGCGATAACATATCATCACTAAAAATTGGTATAATGACACCAGCACCAACCTTATAAGCATGATACGCAATACGCCGAACAAAAGGTAATGCTGAAACTGGAGCGGTCAAAACAAGATCCTGCCCCTCTTGTAAATTCAACCCCACTTTTACTGTAATTTCTGCAAGACGATTAAGCATTTCAGGCGAAATTGTCTCATGAATATCAAAGTACATTAGCAATACCCTTCTTTAAATAAAATGCGTTCTTTATGTCGTCATCTTATAAATTTTTTTAGATCCTTCGAGTTCATTTTCTCTACGTATATTTATGCGTGTCATTATCGCTAAAAGGTTCACTTAATTCATAAACCGCAATGGGTATATAACCCTTCTTTTGTCGTGAAAAACTTACCAGTTTCTATGTCGTTTTTCTAACATTGCAACAATTGCATTTAACTGATCTGATGAAGGCAAAGTCATAATCGTTTTATTTTCCTCTTTCCTAGCTAGATGTTGAGGTGCATAGGCAGGAATAGGAACTTTATCAAGCTGTACCAAAGCAAAAGATGCAAGATGTGCCGTCTTGGACTGTGCTATTTCTATCGAAGGAGATGCCCTTTTTTCTACCTTTACTTCCCCACTTTCTAAGCCTTCATCTATAAAGCTTGGCGCATGACCAGAACGTTCTTGAGCAAAAGCATAAGCAACATCATAAGGGCGATTATTTGTAGGAACTTGAAGTTCCCCATCACGTGATCGTTTTTCATAAAAAGCATTTCCCCCTGCAACCTGAACATAATGCATGTTTTTATACGGAAAAGACAAACCAGCGGTATGAAAAAACTTAGCGTGTCTAACTTTCTTATCTCGCTCACCCCGTAAAACAGCATCAGCCGCCTCTCTTACACGAGCAACAGATGCTTTCTCCGTCATAGGACGCGTTAAAACACCAGGAGCAAACTGCTTATATTGACCAACAACACCACAAATCGTCTTAGGATAGGCGGTTGAATTAACACGATTCATAACAACCGTCCCAACGGCAATCATTCCTTCACGGCTTGTGCGATTTGATTCAAAATACATCGCTCGCATAAGACATTGACGCTCTGTCAATGGATACGTAACTATTTTTGTCTTATTATTATTTACTTTTCCAGTATCTAAACGATTTGAAGCACATCCCACAACAACTAACGGCGCTACACAACAGGTAACAAAAACATTCCAACGATTTTTTTTCATCTTATGCAACACATTCCTATAATCTCTGAGCTACTCAAATTTTGAAATGAGCTTTAACTGTGTCTCTCAATAAAGTACATAGCTAACTGTTACCACTCAGTAAAATTTTAATGCAAGAGGTAATCAAAAAGTATCTATGCAAAATAAAAAATAAAAAACTCTTAATTTACAGATCAATATTGTTATTCTTTATGGTTCAATATAGGCCATAATAGCCCACACGTTCCAATTACAATGAAGTAACACTATCCACTTCTCCTACATACAAAAAATTTGGATACCAAAACTCTTTGCATCGATATTAAAAAAATAATACAGATATCCCCTTTAATATAAAATTTTAACAAAATGATCTGAAAGGAAATTCCCCTAGAAAACTCCCCTCCGTCCGCAATACGAGTGATGATATCATCCAATATACAAATATGTCAAACCAAGAGTTAGCAATCTGCTATGCTTCTCTGAAAAAACTCTTTGTTGCCTCTTTATGCTTTTCCATAAGATAGTTATCTTATTCTTTCTATAGCCGCACTGTAAGAAAATACTCATATATCTACAAACTGATTTTATACATATAAGAAAAATCTTAATCTATTTTCTTCTCACCTACCCCAACTTTATAAGTAAGGTCATCGCGAGGACGATCAGAGGACATATGGTAACCCGTTATGATATAATGCAGCATCTCAGCAATATTAGTAACATGGTCACCAATCCGTTCAATATTCTTTAAACAAAACAGTAAGTGCGTACAAACCGTAATATTACGCATATCTTCCATCATATATGTCAAAAGTTCACGAAAAAGAGAAGTATACAAAGCATCAATCTTCTCATCACGCTCACGCACCGCGTCAACACGCTCTAATAGGCGACTCGTATAAGCATTTAAGACTTCTTTTAATTGATTGAGTGCTAAAGCTGTAATTGTTTCAAGCCCATGATAAACAGAAGCAGATTGACGTATTTCTGAAAGTGCAACAGTCCTTTTAGCAATGTTTTTGGCCATATCCCCAATCCGCTCAAGATCAGAAGAAATACGAATGGCTCCAATAATTTCACGCAAATCGACAGCCATCGGTTGGCGTTTGCAAATAATAGCAACCGCTTTTTCATCAATGTCACGTTCTGCTTCATCTAAAAACACATCATCGGCAATCACTGTCGTTGCAAGTTGAAGATCACTACACACAACCGATGCTACAGAACGTTCAATCATTCTTTCTGCATGGCTCCCCATTTCTGTAATCCTTGCTTTTAAATATTTTAGTTCTGCATCATAAGAACGGACAGTATGGTTCATAGACATATCTTACACTCCTCAATTCACCTATCCAAAACGCCCCGTAATATAATCTTGCGTCCGTTGCTCTTTTGGTGAGGTAAAGATCATTTCAGTCGCACCAACTTCTACCAAATGCCCTAAATGAAACATAGCCGTATATTGAGAAACACGTGCGGCCTGTTGCATGGAATGCGTTACAATAACAATTGTATAATTTTGCCGTAACGCATCGATAAGCTCTTCAATCCGTGCCGTCGCAATGGGATCAAGAGCTGAACAGGGCTCATCCATCAAAATAACTTCAGGACTAACCGCAATAGCACGTGCAATACACAAACGCTGTTGTTGTCCCCCTGACAAACTTGTTCCAAGATCATGAAGACGATCTTTTACTTCTTCAAACAAACCTGCCTGCCTCAAACTCTTTTCAACTACATCATGCAATTCAGAGCGCGTTTTAACTAAACCATGAATGCGTGGACCATACGCAACATTCTCAAATATAGATTTTGGAAAAGGACTGGGCTTTTGAAAAACCATTCCAACACGAGCGCGCAATTCTACAACATCAATCCTCTGGTCATAAATATTCTCCCCATCTAAGGTAATAAGACCGGTTGTTTTAGCGCCTTCAATCGTATCATTCATACGGTTAAAACAACGCAAAAAAGTCGACTTTCCGCATCCTGATGGACCAATCAAGGCTGTTACTTGATGTTCAGGAATATCAAGTGTAATACCATGGAGTGCTTCTTTGTCTCCATAAGAAACCTTCACATCCTGACCGCGCATTTTAATCTTCATTACAAAAATTCACCTTACAAAAATCTTATCAAAGCTGTTGTTTTATTAAAATTACTGGCGGCGTTCAAATCGTCGACGTAAAAAAACCGCAGAAATATTCATGATCGCAAGAAAAATCATTAATACAATAATAGCTCCTGATGTCTTTTCAACAAAAGCGCGCTCTGCTTCACCCGCCCACATAAAAATTTGAACAGGCAAAGCCGTTGCTGGATCCATGGGGGTCGTAGGAATATTCACAACAAAAGCAACCATTCCAATCAAAAGCAAAGGCGCTGTTTCACCCAAAGCCTGCGCGACTCCAATAATTGTGCCTGTCACAATACCAGGCGCAGCTAAAGGAACAACATGATGAAAAATCATTTGTGTTTTTGATGCTCCCAGTCCTAAAGCTGCTGCACGAATAGAGAGAGGAACAGCACGCAGAGCAGAACGTGTTGCAATAATGATCGTGGGAAGAGTCATGAGCGCTAAAACAAGACCACCAACAAAAGAGGCTGAACGTGGTAATCCTAAAAAATTAACAAAAAAAGAGAGTCCTAAAAGACCAAACACAATTGAAGGAACAGCTGCAAGATTATTGATATTAACCTCTATAAAATCTGTAAATTTATTTTTGCGTGCATATTCTTCCAAATAAAGAGCCGTTGCTATGCCTATCGGGAGTGAAACTAATAAAACAATGCCTATCATATAGAGAGAACCAATGATCGCAACACCTAATCCCGCAGTCTCAGGACGACTTGAAGCGCCAAATGTAAAAAAACCAATATTAAATGTTTTATAAAGCGTACCATCATGCGCTAAACGCTTTATCCATTCTACTTGTCGATTAGAAACTTTACGGTTTTTTTCTGCTACACGCAGATCAATCTGTCCCTTATAAGCAGAATCAATATCCGCAGATGCCAAAACTTTAACTTTTTGCATTGTGCCAATCAGTTTGGGATTCTTTGTTATCATTTCACGCAGCTGAACGCGGACACCATTTGAAAACATACGATTAACTTCCCGAAGAGAGGCTCGATCATTTTGATCTATATTAAGTTTCTTTGCTAAAGCATTGCGTACAAGAAGTGGATAATTCGCCGTCATGAGCACTCGCGGTTTTGTTTTATGTTGACCACTTGGATCAATGATCTTTTCATCCAAATAAATCGATAATGTCATTTCACTTTGAAAAAAAGCTGTATAACCCTGACCAATGATAGACCATAAAAGCGTAAATAAAAAAAACAAACCAATAGAAATGGCAATCAAACCATAGGCACGAAAACGACGTTCAGCCCAATACCGACGCTTGAGGCTAATATTGCGACGAGGGAAAAAATCTTCATTCATTCATATTGTTCCCGATATTTACGCACAATATAAAGAGCTAGGATATTCATCAAAAGTGTCATAACAAAGAGCGTCATTCCTAAGGCAAAAGCCACCAGAGTTTGTGGAGAATTAAACTCAAAATCACCGGTCAATTGATTAACAATCTTTACAGTCATCGTAGTCATTGCTTCGAAAGGATTGAGTGTTAAGTTTGCTGCAACACCTGCCGCCAAAACCACAATCATTGTTTCTCCAATTGCACGCGATGCCGTCAACAAAATGGCCCCCATAATCCCTGGAAGCGCTGCTGGTATAACAACTTTTTTAATTGTTTCAGATTGCGTTGCGCCTAAACCATAAGAACCTTCACGTAAAATGCGTGGAACAGCCGTAATAACATCATCCGATAAAGAGGAAACAAAAGGTATCAACATAATTCCCATCACAACTCCAGCAGTCAAAACACTTTGTGCCATAATAAAACCACCCCCATCTGAGAGAGACGCAGAGAGATCACGTAAAAATGGTCCTATAACCTTCAAAGCAAAAAAACCATAAACAATGGTTGGGATGCCAGCAAGAACTTCCAACAATGGTTTTACAATTGCTCGCAATCGCGCAGAAGCATACTCAGCCATATAAAGAGCTGAAAATAGTCCTATAGGTACAGCAAAAAGCATGGCGACAAATGCAATATAAAGCGTACCAGCAAGAAGCGGTATTAAACCAAATTGTCCTACTTCATCGCTTGAGCCACTCGCGGAAAAACGCGGATCCCAAACAGTTCCTAAAAAGAAATTTGAAAAGGATACAGACTGAAAAAAGCTCACTGTCTGAAAAAGCATAGAAAGCGCAATGGCTATTGTTGTCAAAACTGCAACAATAGATGCACAAATTAACCCAATAATAATAAAAGATTCAACCTTATTGCGCGCACGCTGATGAGGCGCAATTTGCATCATTCCACAGATAAAACCAAAAGACGCAACAGCAAAAAGGAAACCATAACCTATAAACTTAAGCTTTTCAGAAAAGAATACCCACGACTGTGCTATTTTGAACACATCATCCGATGCTTCATGAGGTAAAATCAATCCCTTCGCGAGTAATTGTGTCTGCACTTCCTTATAGGAAGCGGTAGAAAGATTCCCCTCAAAGCGATGAATCATTTTGACGAAACTTCGAAGTGTCTCCCAAAGTAGATCATGATTTACAGGCTCTGTCACATGCGCACTATACGCCCCAAGTTCTCGAGAAGCATTATATTCTAAATAAATTGTACTCCCAGCATCCCAAAAAATTAAAAAAATAAAAGCTGGAATAACAGTAATCAAAAATGTCCACCAGCCATAATAATACGCACGAGAATGCATTTTATGCTGTCTGTATTCAAGAGTGCGTGCTCGCATATAAGAAATACAAAAGCCACAAAATCCAAAAATCAATAATAGCAAAATAATGAAGGAAATGCGCATTTTATCTTTCAGTTTTTATAAAAAATAGCACCCAAATTTCCTATCCCAGAAATCCAACAAATTATTCCCTGCAAATTATTTCAATGTCATTATTCGACCAGCAGAAAAATCAGAACGCTGTGCTTGACGCTCCTTTTCAGGAGAAACAATCAAACCATATTCAGCCAAAGGACCCTCTGGACCAATCATTTGATCAGAAAGAAAAAAGTCAACATATTCTCGCAAACCTGAAACAATACCTAAATGTGCTTTCTTAATATAGAAAAAAAGCGGACGAGAAACTGGATATTGTCCACTAGAAATCGTCTCAACTGTTGGTGCAAAACCGTTAATATCGGCAACCTTTAGCCTATCAGCATTATTTTGATAAAAAGACAAACCAAAAATACCAACCCCTGTTTTATTAGAAGTTAGACGCGCAAATGTTTCAGAATAATCACCATCAATATCAACCGCTTTTCCATCCTTACGTATCGCAATACAAGCAGTGTGTATCTCCTTATCATCCATTCCTAAAGACTTCATCACCTCAACTGCCCCACTCTCTTTACACCCCTCAGTAAGTAATTTTTCCTCAAAAACTTCACGCGTCCCATGCTTCTCTCCAGGAATATACGCTGCTATCGTCCAATCAGGAAGAGCACTATTAACTGCACTCCATTTCAAAACATTATTCGGTTGCAACTTTCCGTCTATAATAATTCGAGCAGCAAGAGCTTTATAAACATCTACTGGCTTTAACTTCCAATCAGGACCCTTAATATCTGTTGCAAAAACAATACCATCATACCCAATACGTATTTCCTCAACATCTTTTACACCAGCATCAAAACAAGACTGTAATTCACTCGGCTTCATTGCTCGCGAAGCATTGACAATATCAACGGTGTTCTCCCCAATACCACGGCAGAATTCCTTAATACCAGCTCCTGTTCCACCTGATTCGATAACAGGAACCTTAAAATGGGGATAAATTTCTCCAAATGTCTCAGCAACAATCTTTTGATAAGGTAAAACTGTAGATGAACCAGTAATCTGTATTTGATCGCGCGCATTGCCTCCATTTGCTGACAGCAGTAGCGCAAAAATCAATCCCACTCCAATTGATAATACTCTGCTCATCTATAAACTCCCTAAAAATTGAGGACAAAGCCTCTTAATTTATATCATACGGTCATTCTAGTTCACATTTGCAACATAACAAATATAAAAAACAACATGGATCATTTTTTTAAAACCATGTTTTTGTCCTCTGTCAAATAAATTAATTTGAACGCTTGAACTCAATAACATCCCAAAACAAATGAGCAACATCTGTACCGCAGAAGCGTTTAATTTCACGAATTCCTGTAGGAGACGTCACATTAATTTCTGTTATATAATCTCCGATCACATCAATCCCCACAAAAAGAAGACCACGTTCCTTTAAGGCTGGAGCAATACGTTCACAAATCTCATAATCACGTTTTGTTAACTCAACATTTTCCGCGCGACCTCCAACATGCATATTAGAGCGCACATCTGTTTTTGTCGGAATTCGATTAATAGCTCCAACGGGTGTACCATCAAGCAAAATAATCCTTTTATCTCCTTTTCGTACTGCCTCTAAATAGCGCTGAACAATAAAAGGTTCATGATAAATTTCTGCAAACATTTCCAACAATGATGCTAAATTGCGATCATCTTGTTTTAAATAAAAAACACCAGCGCCCCCATTTCCATAAAGTGGTTTAACAATAATATCGCCAAATGTCTCTCTAAAAGCTGTTATTTCTTCAATATCTTTGGTAATTAATGTTTCTGGCATCAGATCGGAAAATTCAGTAACAAAAATTTTTTCTGGACTGTTGCGTACCCATGCTGGATCATTCACAACAAGTGTTTTAGGACGAATCCGTTCTAACAAATGTGTCGTTGTAATATAATTGAGATCAAAAGGTGGATCTTGTCGTAAAAGAACCACATCCATATCTGTTAATTCCGTGCGAACAGGCTTTTCTAATTGATAGTGGCTTCCCTCTTTATCACGCACAATCAATGGCTCCAATCGTGCAATCACACAACCATCACACAGAGATAAACGATCTGGTGTATAATGGAAGAGAGAATGTCCACGTTCTTGTGCTGCTAAAGCGAGTGCAAATGTCGTATCTCCTTGAATCCAAACTGTTGAAATATGATCCATCTGAATAGCAATTTTCATAAATAAATCCTCCCTATCCTAAAAGCAGACTGGTCTATGCACCACAAACTTAGTAAACAATAAAAGAACTATGACAAGAGAAAATTTATGACACAAGAAACAGATATAAAATTAAATAACAAAGAAATCGAACGCTATGCACGCCACATCATTTTGCCTGAGATTGGTGGTGCAGGGCAACAAAAGCTAAAAAAAGCACGTGTTCTTGTTGTGGGCGCTGGTGGTCTTGGTGCTCCTGTCTTAACCTATTTGGCTGCCGCAGGTGTTGGAACCCTTGGAATTGTCGATAACGACATCGTTTCACTTTCCAATTTACAACGCCAAGTTATTCATAAAACAAATGCAATAAACAAAAGAAAAACAGACAGTGCTGAAACCACTATAAAAGCAATAAATCCTCATGTTGTAGTTGAAAAACACACCCTACGCTTAGATAAAAGTAATGTGGATAAACTGCTCAATGCTTACCACATCATTGTTGATGGAAGTGATAATTTTACGACACGCTATCTTCTTGCTGATCACGCTGCCCAATGCAAAAAACCTTTAATAAGTGGTGCTGTAGAACGTTTTAATGGCTCATTAACCGTCCTTATGCCGTATAAAGACAATAATCCTCACTATCGCGATTTATTTCCCTCGCCTCCGGCTCACGGGACTATCTCAACATGCGCTGAAACTGGAATCATCGGTGTTTTACCTGGCGTTATTGGGACCCTACAAGCAATGGAAGTTATTAAAATGATCACAAATATTGGTGAACCTTTAGTAGGAAAAATTCTTCTCTATAATGGATTATTAGCGCAATTTAATATTATTGCTTATAAACGCTCAAATTATAAAAAGAATGCCATAGTTATTAAGAAGCTTGGAGGATCATGATTATGTCCCCTCTCCCACTAATTTTTAACACTCTCGCAATGTGTATTGAAATACTAATATTTTATCGTAAGTCATCGAAACACTGTAACCAATGAAAATTATTAAATTTATCACAAATATGGAAAACCGTTTGTGAAAAAATAATTCTTTATAACGGATTATCAGCATAATTTCATGTCATCGTCTATAAATGGACAGAGACTCGTGCAAATTTAGCTGCCATCAGTATTCTTGTGTAAAAAATTTTCGAAGTAGATAAAAATACAATCAGCAGAACTCTATTCAACTATTTTACTATTCACACATAAAAACTCCCTCACATGAAAGTACTTACTTCAAACCATAACCTATAAATAAATAATCTAAGTCATATTTTAGTGATCTATACTATAAAGGTCAATGATTTGTACTTACACCTTTAAGCTCAAGAGAAAACCTCTATTCATCAAGCATCATAGAACGCAGCTTAGGATTATTGCGCGTATAAGAAAAATACATGGGGATTGATGTGTATAGAAGGATTAAGATAAACTTCATGGAGAGCTTTAATTACATAATTATTGCATTCAGAAGCAGAAAGCTGCAGCTCATGAATTGATAATCCTTCAGCAATAATTTCACAGACAAGTATATGTAGAAAAAGTGAAGCACACAAATCTTGAAAACCAATCTACAGATGACAGCGTAAAGAGTGCATTTTTATAAAAGATCTCTTTAAAATAAGCGAGTAAATATGCAACGTTAAATGTGTTCTATTTTGCGTGAGGGGCGTTCCCCTTAACAAAACATCAATAAGAGCTCTTTTGATAAAAGTGTGAAACTCAAATTACAAAAAATCAGACTTCTTTCTAAAATTAACATTTATGGTATAAGTTAATTTCGCTCGTTCGCTTTATTATTATCCATTGGTAAAGGAACAGGATGATCGGATAAACTGCGTAAATAAAGCAAAAGATCGGCACGATCTTGGTCATTTTTAATTCCACGAAAAGACATAATGGTTCCAGGAAAAGCTTCACGTGGAGAATGTAAATAACGATCTAACGTTACAAAATCCCATTTTTGATCAGAATGAGCACGCAATGCCCGTGAATAAGCAAAACCTGCTGCTGATGCCAAAGGGCGGTTAACAATCTCCCAAAGAACTGGACCAACACGCCCTGCTTCATTGCGTCCAGAATTATGGCATATGGCACATTGGCGAAAAATTTTACGGCCATTTTCAAAATTTCCTTGTTGAAGACGGCTGTCTAGTGATAGGAAAACATCAGGTGCTTTTTGTTTTTCTTTAAATGTATCATTCTCGGCAATTGTATGATAATGTTGGACTGATGTAGGATGATCGTAAATGATATTGCTGAGTGTGAAAATCCCCACAATAATGACCAGTACACATAAACAAGCACAAATAAAATAAATAAATCTCAGGCGATTCATAAAAACTCAAATGTTCACGGTTTCATTACCATTTTTAGTTTAAGCTTTTTCTTTATAACACACAACATCATAAATGCATCACAGATGACATTTGGAATCTTACAATGGCCCTTGAACCAATTATTCTTATTCCTGCCCGTATAGGCTCAACCCGTCTTCCTCAAAAAGCTCTCGCTGAAATTGGCGGAAAGCCGATGATTGTTCATGTCGCAGAACAAGCCAAAAAAGCTGCAATAGGGCGTACGATCGTTGCAACAGATCATAATGATATTGCTAAAGCTGTTGCAGATTATGGACATGAATATATCATAACACAAGGTGATCATAAGTCTGGATCTGACCGTATTTATGAAGCTTTAATGCGTATTGATCCCGAACAACGTTACAATACCATTTTAAATATACAAGGTGACTTACCAACAATAATGCCTCGTGAAATCATTCATGCTTTACGCCCTTTAGAAAATAGCTTTACTGATATTGCAACCCTGGGTGCTCAAATCATTGAAGAAAATGAAAAAAGAGATTCCAATGTCGTCAAAATCATTGGTACACCGCTTTCTCAAAATCGCCTTCGTGCTCTTTATTTTACGCGCGCCACAGCACCCTATGGAGATGGTCCTCTTTATCATCATATTGGAATATACGCTTATCGGCGCGAAGCACTTGAGAAATTTGTATCATTCAAACCCTCCACACTTGAGCAACGTGAAAAACTTGAACAATTACGTGCATTAGAAAACAATATGCGTATCGATGTGGAAATAGTCGATACAATTCCCTTAGGTGTAGACACACAACATGATCTCGATAGAGTTTGTGAGATTCTAGCATGAAAATACTTCAAAAAACCAATAAAATTTCTTTCCAAGGAGAATATGGCGCTAATTCCCACATTGCTTGCTCCAATATGTTCCCCAATATGGATGCTGTTCCCTCTGCTACTTTTGAAGACGCACTTAATTTAGTGGAAAGTGGGCAAGCTGATCTTGCTATGATCCCTATTGAAAATACTCTTGCGGGACGCGTTGCAGACATTCATCATCTTTTACCGCAATCATCCCTTTATATTATTGATGAATATTTTTTACCTATCCATTTTCAATTAATGGTTTTGCCCGGCGTTACATATGACGAAATTAAAACCGTCCACAGCCATACGCATGCCCTTGCACAGTGCCGAAAAATCATACGAAACAACGGTTGGAAACCTGTTGTTTCTACAGACACTGCTGGAGCTGCAAAATTTATTAAAAAAAATGCTAAACGTTCACAGGCTGCCTTAGCTCCTCTGATCGCAGCAGAACTCTATGGACTTGATATTCTTGAAAGAGATGTTGAAGATAACCCTCATAACATTACCCGTTTTGTCATCCTTTCACGCTCCAAACGACATGTCCCCAAACCTAAAAATGGCGAAAAAATCATCACCAGTCTTCTTTTTCGAGTGCGCAATGTCCCCGCTGCTCTCTATAAAGCTATGGGAGGATTTGCAACGAATGGTATCAATATGACAAAATTAGAAAGCTATCAAATTGGTGGAAATTTCAATGCAACACAATTCTTTGTTGATATTGAAGGACATCCTGAAGACCCGATGATGAAACTTGCCTTAGAAGAATTATCTTTCTTTTCTGCAGAACTGCGTATTATCGGTACTTATCCAGCACAAAACGATCGAACATCGTATATATAAAAGCAATTAAACTGCCATCATTCTTTGCTGATATCAAAGAGCATCGTAAAAATTTCATGATGCGACGCATCTTGGAAGAGCTCGCTTTTTTCTGCTCAACACCCTTCATAAAAACTGAAGAAGAAAAAACGGCTCATAAAGGAATATATAAATTATTTCCATAATATTTTTTCGCAAATTATATCATGATAAAATGTAAAAAACACAGTAACCACAAATAAAAACACTTGTACCATATATTTCCCTTTATATATTATAGAGAGGTTCTTGAGACAAGTCATTTCTTCTGATAGTTTATTCCAATAAAGATAACGAACTTCTAATTAACTCTCAAAACAATTCAAATTATTATACATGATAGAGCATTCAAATTTCTTAGACTGATATCAGTCTGAACATGGTTTAAAGCCAGAAAATGCGACTTAGCCCTGCTTTTAGAATTAAGTTTGAACTTTCATTTTTATAAAAACTGATTTATGATTCATCTCACTTTAGAAAAAAGGAAAGGATAATGAAAAAAATCTTCGCGCAAGGATTATTAGCCGCAAATATTTTTGCCTACTCTAGTGTTGCATTTGCTGGCTTTGGCGAGAGAAAATGGGATTTTGCGCTGGATGAAAGTGTTGTGATCATCCCATCCGATATTGTCCATCAAGGAGTTGAATACTCTTGTAGTATCTTTAAACCGAATAAAGTATCCTTCACTTTATCGTACTCTACCCCTTCTGATCTAAACAAATTGAGAATTGTTGTTGATGATGAAAAGAAAATAACCCATGATAAAGAAAAGAAGATCTTTACACTAAAAAATATAAAATCTCTTCATATAAGTTTTCCTTCGTCAGGACATTATATTTTTAAAAATATTACGAAGAAAAAAGTTGTTGGAACAAATTGTGACACAGGGGATTATGATTAATAATATTTCTATAACATCTAAATTTGAGTAGATTTATTTTTTTCAAAATACAGCATAATGAGCTATTAAAACTAATCGCTGAAGAGGTGTTTTTATACTAATATGGAAAACCTTAAGCTGCTCAGAACGTTAGATATTAAAGGACTTTTGCAAAAACTAAAAGACTAAAATTCAATTGTTCTGTATTTTCTACTATCAGAGCTATTTTTAAAATAAGAATATAACTTCTATCTTCGCAATTGCTTCATTTTAAGCACTATAAGCGTATCGTGCCCAAATCACTTAGATAAACAGAAAAGCAAAATTTGCTCTATAGATGCATTCCTCGCTGCATTTTAAATCATACTCATTCAGCTTTTTGTAAAAATTCATCTCGCTTTTCCCTCCTTGTTAAAGAATATAATTATTTGAAACTATAAAATGTCACTTATATCGAATAAGAACCATTTTATGCTTATAAAACCAATACCCCCTTATTTCTATAGCGTTGAATGTCGCCTCTTCTCTTGTATGAACACAGCCACTTAAAAAATATATGAAATCTTTTCTCAAATGATGAAAATTCATATATTGATTTATCTTGTGATAAACATCGATGTTTTTTAATTAAAAGAACAAGCACGCAAAAAGGAGCGATAACATCTACTCAGTATTTATATTCGTATATGTTAAAGGAAAAAAATATTACGTATTTGATATTCTCATTCGTTATAGAAATAAGGTGCTGGTCTTATAAAATATTTAAGATATGACTTATCATTATAAGACTTTGATTTTTTTATACTGAATTACAACCACGAATAAAGTAAGATCCTCCCATCTTAAATCTTCATATTGAATCAATTAAAATTGTTTCCTTGAAAGTTACAAATGGGAATGGTGTGTGAGTAAAAACGATTAAAAAAGGAATAAAAATGCTTCTTATAAAACCTCTCAAGTGCAAGGGATCGCAACATTGGGATTTGTTAAATAGTATGAGAGCTCAATGTCTACTTTTATTAAGTGTAAAGAGAGTAGTGCACAATGGATTTATACCTTAAGGGAAGGGATTTATACCTCAAGGGAAGCATGTATACTATTACGAGGGGGGGTGATATAGAGTATTGAGCAATAGCTCTTTAAAAAGCCTGTGAGTGTACAACATTAAGTTATTCTGTTTGAGATGTTCTGTTTTGTGTGAGAGGAGCAACACCATTAAAGCAATATTTTATAATCATTTAAATAGCACACTTACCCCTAATTTTCGAATGTTAACCAATTACATGATCTATCTGCTTTATTTGCTTCTTTGACTGTTGTAAATTTTTGATGATTCAATTTCGTGGTTTTAGAACAAACGTATCTATCTTAAAACTCTTACATATTTCAGAGAATGAGAATAATTATACATTCAAATTATCCTAAGCGAAAAAATATTTTCATACCAATGAATATAAAGAGCTACTGTTATGAAAACTGATAAATCCACAATCTCTTTGTTGTTTATATGTCAATAAATTAAACGCAAAGGAAAATTCTTCATCGTTCTTAAGATATTTTTCGTTTCTGCGCTTGATTTTTCATTCCAAATCGACAATATGAACTTGGGAGGTTGGTGGTGGACGAACTGCTCGCCAACTGGGTCAGGTCTGGAAAGAAGCAGCCCCAACGAGTTCTGGTACGGGTCATCGTTCCAACCTCCTATTTTGCTGAAGAAATTATTTTTTATGCTGTCTTTTAGCGAGGTATTTTAAATCTTCAGAGCGGCATTTGTATGCAGCAAATGAAGGGGTTTGGTTATTTTTAAACAAATTGTCCCATAAATAATTTGATTAAGAAAAAATCCTTTTATATGAGACTACAGTATTGATCTACGCTTTTGTATATCAAAATGTACGCATAAAAAACTTCGAAGTTGGAACTATTCATGGAAAATGTACCGGTAGAAACAGCCTATCGTGTTCTTGCTCGTAAATATCGACCCCAAAACTTCTCTGACCTCATTGGTCAGGAAGCTATGGTGCGTACTCTTACCAACGCCTTTGAAAAAGGTCGTATTGCACAGGCGTGGATGTTAACAGGGATTCGTGGCGTAGGTAAAACCACAACAGCACGTATTTTGGCACGTGCGCTTAATTATAAAACAAAAGATATTGACCAACCAACAACCGTATTGGACTCTCTTGGTGAACATTGCACACAAATTATCGAAGGACGCCATATTGATGTTATAGAAATGGATGCCGCTTCTCATACGGGCATTGATGATATTCGTGAAATTATTGAACAAATACGCTATCGTCCTGTTTCTGCACGTTATAAGGTTTATATTATCGATGAAGTACATATGCTCTCAACACAAGCCTTTAATGGTTTATTGAAAACTCTTGAAGAACCACCGTCCCATGTGAAATTTATTTTTGCCACAACAGAAATTCGCAAAGTTCCTATTACAATCCTTTCGCGTTGCCAACGTTTTGATTTGCGACGTATTGAATCAAAAGCTTTGAGTGCACATTTGCACCAAATTGCGAAATATGAAAAGGTAGAAGTAGAAGATCAAGCACTCTCTATGATTGCCCGTGCTGCAGAAGGATCTGCACGTGATGCATTATCCATTTTTGATCAAGCGATTGCCCATAGCAATGGCAACGTTAATGCCATTGCGGTGCGTACAATGTTAGGATTAGCGGATCAAGCACGTATTATTGATCTTTTTGAATTTATCATGAAGGGCGATATTGTCAATGCATTACATGAATTACACAGTCAATATGAAGCAGGTGCTGATCCTCTTACTATATTGACAGAACTAGCCGATTTTAATCATCTGGTTACACGTTTACGTTTTACACCAGAAATAGTGGAAGATTTCTCACTGACTGAAGAACAACGTTTAAGAAGCTTAAACTTTTCAAAAAAACTTTCTATTCCTGTTTTATCCCGAAACTGGCAAATGTTACTCAAAGGTTTACAGGAAGTTAATCAAACTGCACGTCCGCTTCAAGCCGCTGAAATGCTTTTAATTCGTCTTGCTCACACGGCTGACTTACCAACTCTTGATGAAGCTTTAAAAAAGCTTACACAAGAAAAAACACCTCTCACATTGGTTACAAACTCTTCTCATCAAGAATCTACAAATGCAAATAATATAACAAAAAAAACAATGGTCGAAGCCCATGCTTCCTCGAACGTTTCAAATATGTTACCAGATCAATCAGATTTAAAAAACCAATTAGATCATTCCTTACAATCAGAGAAATTTGTTAAAAATCAAGACCCTGACAAAATCAATGCCCAAGAAGTAACAGAAAGTCTTGAAACTTCTCAATCTATTGATCTTTCTGAAAATAGTGCAAATTTATCGCATTCTGTTACACAAATAACAGAAAAGATTACTCAACCTAAAACTCTCGTGATTAATTCTTTGCACGATATTGTTCAATTAGCCGAACAGCATAATGACGCTCCTTTCAAACTCCTTGTTAAAGAATTTGTTCATCCTGTTTCTTTTGAAGCTGGGCATATTACTTTAAGACTTTCTGAAAATACCCCACAATTTCTTGCTCATGATATAGAAAAAAAGATATCTCAATGGACTGAAAAACGCTGGACAATAAATTTTGTTAATGAAGGAGGTGGACCAACCTTACAGGAGGAAAGTATAGCGATTCAAAAGACTCTTTTTTCCAATGCAGAAACAGATCCCGATATTGCGAAAATTCTCAACCATTTCCCAGAAGCAAAAATTGTCGATATTCGACTCAATAAAGAAGAAAATGATCTTGATCTACTCCCCAATACCTTTAAAAATGCTGATATTTTTAAAAATAAAAATGATATTAATGATGAATAAGGATACCTATTCCTATGCGTGAAATGATGAGCATGATGAAAAAAGCCAAAGAAATGCAAGAAAAAATGCAGAAGATTCAGGACGACATAGCTAATCTGCAAGCTACTGGCACTGCAGGGGGTGGTCTTGTCAATATCACTTTAAGTGGCAAAAATATTATAACAGCAATTCAAATTGATCCTTCATTACTCAACCCTGAGGAAGCTGAAATTCTCGAAGATCTCATTATGGCAGCTTATAATGAAGCAAGAACAAAAATCGAAATTGCAATAGAAGAAAAAACCAAAAGTATAACGGCAGGGTTACCGCTCCCTTCAGGTTTCAAGCTTCCATTTTCATGAAACGGATTTTTCCCCGTGGGACGAAAATATGTCTAAATACATTGCAGGACCTGAGATTGAACGTCTCATTCAGATTTTATCACGTATACCAGGTCTTGGTCCACGTTCAGCACGTCGTGCTGCGCTTCATCTTATCAAAAAAAAGGAGACATTGCTGGAGCCTTTAGGAGCAGCTATACAAGCAGCTATAGAAAAAGTCGGCATTTGTTCTGTTTGTGGAAATGTCGATACCATTGATCCTTGTTCAATTTGTACAGATCCTCGCCGCGATGATACAACAATTATTGTTGTTGAGGATATTGCTGATCTGTGGGCTCTTGAGCGCGCAAAAACTTTAGCCGCACGTTACCATGTATTGGGTGGACGACTTTCTCCCTTAGATGGAATAGGTCCTGACGAACTCAACATTGCCGCCTTAATACAACGTGTTGTACAAAACCCTATTAAGGAGATTATTCTTGCTGTCAATGCGACTGTCGAAGGTCAAACAACTGCTCACTATATCACCGATCAGCTTTCCAATTTTTCAGTTAAAATTACGCGACTTGCTCATGGTGTTCCTGTAGGAGGCGAACTTGATTATCTTGATGATGGAACTTTAGCGGCAGCTGTACAAGCACGAACAAATCTTTAAAACTTTTTCCTCTTTACTCTTAGCTCTTTAATGACGGGGGACTATTCAAATGCTAAAGAAAAAGTTCTCATTTTTAAACGACCTTAGTCCTAGTATTTTAGTATGTTTATTCATATCAGCTTTAGCGTATGGTTTAGAAGTCGTGGAAAAGCAGCTTTTTGGGCAAGCATGGCTTGAAAGCCTTGTTTTAGCAATTCTTTTAGGATCTGTTACCCGTAGTTGTTTTACTTTGCCAACATATTTTCAAAAAGGTATAACTTTTTGTGCCAAAACACTTCTTGAAATTGCTATCGTACTTCTAGGAGCAAGCATTAGCATTAACGCAGTGCTTTCAACCGGTTGGAATTTACTTTCTAGCATCATATTCGTTATATGCGTAATGATTATCCTTAGCTTTGCCATTGGTCGAATCTGCGGGCTCTCTAAACATTTAGCAATGCTCGTTGCTTGCGGAAATGCTATTTGTGGTAACTCAGCTATCGTTGCCGTTGCACCTATCATTAAAGCTAAACACGAAGAAGTAGCTGCATCAATTGCTTTTACTGCTCTTTTAGGAGTTGTTATTATTTTACTTCTCCCTTTTTTATATCTATTTTTGAACTTGTCATTTAGTCAATATGGTGTGCTTGCTGGCATGATAGTTTATGCCGTACCACAGGTCTTAGCAGCAACAGCGCCAATATCTTTCGTGAGCATTCAAATTGCAACAATTGTCAAATTAGTACGTGTTCTCATGTTGGGACCTGTTATTTTTATCCTATCCATTATCTATCGTCGATCAGCACAAACACGCCTGCGTCTACACACCCTTGTCCCATGGTTTATTATTGGATTTATTCTTATGATGCTTGTTCGCTCAAGTGATCTTATCCCTGAAAAAGCACTTAATCCCATCAAACTAATTGCTCAGTTATTGACCGTCATTTCAATGGCAGCATTAGGACTAGGCGTTGATATTCGCTCATTGAAAAAAGCAGGATGGCGTGTTATCTTAGCTTCAACCTGCTCCATACTCACCCTTGGAGCTTGTAGTCTGATCATGATAAAATTAATCGATTTAAATCAGATAATATTTTGAAATAGCCCTTAAATACTTTTGCTTTTTTTCAATGTAGTACACAATAAACCCCAATATTTGCTAATATTGGGGTAGCCTTTTCACCAAACTAGACTAAAATTTCAAAGAATTCGCTATCATTCTATACAAAAAATTTAATGCGCTTTAATATAGTGCAGAAAGCTATCAAATTGCTTATAACTGAGTATCATAATACTGAAATACATCATTCATAA
The DNA here is from genome assembly GCF_042194015.1 of Bartonella sp. MU37NMGALS. Taxonomy (NCBI): domain Bacteria; kingdom Pseudomonadati; phylum Pseudomonadota; class Alphaproteobacteria; order Hyphomicrobiales; family Bartonellaceae; genus Bartonella; species Bartonella sp. MU37NMGALS. The sequence goes on along the minus strand of NZ_JBHIML010000004.1, from coordinate 89,583 downwards.
AAAACTCTACTCTAACCAAAATCAAGTTTTTACAAAAGGCTGATGAATATGCTCTTATTGGGAAAAAAAATGTGATCTTACGATTTCTTCCCTTCAAATGGTTGTTATTTACTCTGTTATACAACAAAGCATAATGAAAATTAAATCTCCCCTGAATTCAATAAGGAAAAGAATATTAAATATTGATAAGACATAATACAAAACTTAAAAAACAGTGTTATCTATTTGTTTTATAAGTTATTTTAACTATTGCAAAATGTAAAATAAAAAAGAGTAAAAAAATACAGCAGGCCTTTTGTTTATCATATTATTCAACTACAATATTTTTATGCTTATCCTTACCATAGACACTGCTTCAATCTATTGCGCTGTTGCGCTTATTCGTCATAACTCTGTTATTGCGCGTATCAATGAGCGCATGAATAAAGGGCATGCTGAAAAACTTATTGGCCAGATTACACAAATAATGACACAAGCCAATATGACGCTTGATCAAGTTGAGCGTATTGCTGTCAATATTGGACCTGGATCATTTACTGGTGTACGTGTCGGTGTTGCAACAGCGCGCGCTTTGGCATTAGCACTTGAGATACCAGCTATTGGAGTGAGTGCTCTTGAAGCGTTAGCAGCACAAGTCATAAACAGTAAAAGTACAGCATCAGCAATTACTGTTGTCATTGAAGCAGGGAGAGAGATGTTCTATCATCAAAATTTTCATAATGATCTCACACCTTTGGGAGCGCCGGGATTAAAAACAATTGAAAATATCCTCGACGATTTGCCAAAAAAAACCCGTCTGACGGGCCCAGCTGCTGATGTCGTTGTGGAGCATATTAAAAACCATAAAATAAACGAAAAAATTGTCCTAGAAAACATCCCCTGCGAAGCGGCTGATATTATAAACTATGCTTATCTTGCTGCAAACAAACAATCAAAAAATTCGCCTCGCCCACTCTATCTACGCAGCGCTGATGTAAAACAACAAACCAATTTTGCTTTACCACAAAAAAAATAATGTCCAAGTTTTCATTGACAAAAAAGATTTTTAGAATTGCTCCGCTACAAGTTAATGATAGTGCTCCTCTTCATCAAATTCATCAACATTGTTTTACCCCTTCTTGGGGAAAACAAGCTTTTGATAATTTCTTAACAGATCACTCTATCTTCGGATACAAAGTTTTTCTCATTAATCGCTCTGATCAAATTTTAGGCTTTTGCCTATGCCGTCTCATCATTGATGAAGCAGAAATCATCACAATTGCTGTTCACCCTCATTATCGTCAACAAGGAATTGGTACCTTTCTTATCGAAAGCACAGTTCAGTATCTTCACAACAAAGGCGCTATAAAATTATTCTTGGAAGTAGAAACCACAAACCTTTCTGCTTTGAACCTTTATCAACGCTTTGAATTTCAAAAAATTTCTGAACGTCTTGCCTACTACCCGTCAAAAAATGGTCGTGGTGATGCAATTATCATGCAAAAAACTTTTAAGTAAATAGATTGAGATTTGTGTAAAAAACATTTACACATGCGCTATGAATAAAGTAAATCCTAAAAATACGTCTCCTGTTGCTCCGAAAAAGGTTTTTATCAAAACCTATGGATGTCAAATGAATGTTTATGATAGCCAACGGATGACTGATAGTCTCAGTTTGCAAGGCTATGTGACAACACAAGTTCCCAACGATGCCGATCTTATTCTTGTTAATACCTGTCATATTCGTGAAAAAGCAGCAGAAAAACTTTATTCTGATCTCGGTCGTTTGCGCGTTATGCGTCAAGAACGCACACCTGATAAACCCCTGATGGTTGGTGTAACAGGTTGTGTTGCACAAGCTGAGGGAAGTGAAATCTTGCGTCGTGCTCCAACAGTGGATCTTGTTATTGGTCCGCAAATGTATCATCGCTTGCCAGAATTATTAGAGAAAGCCAAACAAGGAAAAAAATTTATCGAAACAGACTATGCTGTTGAAGATAAATTTGCTCATTTGCCGCCCCATAATAAACATGCAGTAAGAAAACGAGGCGTTAGCGCATTTTTAACAGTACAGGAAGGCTGCGATAAATTTTGCACTTTTTGTGTTGTGCCCTATACACGCGGTGCTGAAATATCACGATCCGTTGAGCAAATTACTGAAGAAGCCCTTCAACTCATCGAAGCGGGTGTCAAAGAAATTACGTTGCTTGGACAAAATGTCAATGGTTGGCATGGACAAAGTGCTGATGGCAAAACTTGGCGTCTTGGCGATCTTCTTTATCATCTTGCAAAACTCGATGGTTTAAAGCGTTTGCGTTACACAACTAGCCACCCACGTGATATGGATGATAGCCTTATTGCCGCGCATCGAGATCTTGATATGTTAATGCCTTACCTCCATCTTCCTGTTCAATCAGGTTCAGATCGCATCTTAAAAGCTATGAACCGCCAACACAAAAGCTCTCATTATCTTCATCTTATCGAAAAAATTCGAACCGCACGGCCGGATATTGCCTTTTCAGGCGATTTTATTGTAGGGTTTCCTGGAGAAACAGATGAAGACTTTGAAGAAACCATTAAACTTATTCAACAAGTACAATACAGTTCAGCTTATTCTTTTAAATATTCCCCTCGTCCTGGAACAGTGGGAGCCACAATGAAAAATCATGTTGATGAATCTGTAAAAGATGCCCGACTTCAACATTTACAAGCCCTTCTCCTTGAGCAACAAAATGCGTTTTTGCGTTCTAAAATTGATCAAAAAACGAACGTTCTCATCGAAAAGCCTGGACGTCACTCAGGGCAAATGGTAGGGCGTTCCCCTTGGCTTTTACCTGCTGTTGTCGATACAGAAGCCTCTACAGGTAGCGTGATAGAAATTCATATTAAAAATGCAAGCTCAAACAGTTTTGTTGGTGAAGTGACAAATAGATAAACATGCTTCTAAAACCTTGTTCAAAAATAAATATTTTGGAAAACTCTTTTATTTTAAAAGAAAATGATTACATCTAAAGCGTGCACTTTTTGTAAAAATTGTCTTTTATAAAATTTACTTAACAAAATGTGCAATATTTACGTAGATATGGAGAATAGGCTGAAAGTTTCAACCGAAAAAATAAAGCGTATTAAAGAAAAAGTAAATATGTCCCTTGAAAAGGCTGCTACCTTGAAACAAACAAACGCTTCAAATCTGAGCCACGTTGTTTTGATTTTCGAAAATAACAAATATGCAAACGCAGTTTTTGGTAAATTTGACGAAAATCTCGCTTATATCGAAAAAAAACTCGAACTTAGTATTCATCCGCGTGGTAATGAAATCTTAATCCGTGGAAATATTTCTGTTATAAAACGTGCGCAATATGTATTGCAGCAGCTTTATGAACGTGCCAAAACACATCAAGAGCTCACTTTATCAGATATAAAAGGAGCGATTGCTATGGCAAATATACCAAAGAAGCAGAAAGAAGACACAATAACACAAAAATCTGCAACGAAACGTATACCAGCACGGTTGAGTACCCATAAAAAAATAATTCATGCAAGAACTCCAACACAAGATGCTTACATACGCGCTATGGAGCATACTGAACTTGTGTTTGGTGTAGGACCAGCAGGAACAGGCAAAACTTATCTTGCTGTTGCTCATGCTGCTATGCTTCTAGAACGTGGTATCATTGAGCGAATTATTCTCTCACGTCCGGCTGTTGAAGCTGGAGAGCATCTTGGTTTTCTCCCCGGTGATCTCAAAGAAAAAGTCGACCCATATTTACGACCACTTTATGATGCCCTTTATGATATGATGCCCGCTGAAAAAGTCGAGCGCATTTTAGCTTCAGGTGTCATAGAAATTGCTCCTCTTGCCTTTATGCGCGGACGAACACTTGCCCATGCTGCTGTTATTCTTGATGAGGCACAAAATACTACGCCCATGCAAATGAAGATGTTCCTCACACGTCTTGGTGAAGGAACACGTATGATTGTTACCGGTGACGTAAGCCAAATTGATTTGCCTACAGGGCAAAAATCAGGTCTCATTGAAGCAATTCGCATTCTTTCAAATGTAGAAAATATTGCAATTGTACATTTTGATGAAGAAGATGTTATACGCCATCCACTTGTTGCTGCTATCGTTCGTGCTTATGATCGTGATTCCGAAATACAAAATAAAAAAAAATCATTCGCATGCGATGCATTAAAAAATGAATTTGATTCATCATGATTATTATTGATATAATGGTCAAAAGCGCAGGGTGGAATGATGAGAAAATGCTTTATAATATCACTGAAAAAGCATTAATGACGACTATGCATCATGTTTCATTGGAAAATGTTGTAAGCGAGATTAGCCTGCTTTTTACGGATGATAAACATATGGCACAAATCAATGCACAATGGCGCAACAAAAACAAATCTACTAATGTATTATCCTTTCCTGCTTTTCCACTTAAAGCTGGAAATCCTCCTGGTCCCATGCTCGGTGATATTATTATTGCGCGAGAGACTGTTGTTCTCGAAGCAGAAAAACAAGGAAAAACATTTCAAGACCATTTAACGCATATGATTGTTCATGGTATCTTGCATCTGCTTGGCTATGACCATGAAACTGATAATGAAGCATATCAAATGGAAAAGCTCGAAAGAGAAATTCTGCAAAAGCTTTCCATAAAAGATCCTTACGCTGAATTGTCTATAAATGATAAAATTTAACTTTTAAAATCAATATTACGAGCATACCATTCAAAGCCTCTCATTCACCTAATTATAAAAAGAAAGTTTAGAAGATTTCAAAACCATGACAAACAAAACAAATGCACAAAATAATAGTCAAACATCTTCTAATAATGAAAAAAAAACCTCTCAACAGACGAATCATACAGAAAAATATTCTCTGATGAATCATTTGTTTTCATTTTTACGGGGTCGTAATTGTGTGTCTACATCACTGCGCGATGATCTTACCGTTGCACTCACGACTGACAATAAAAAAGACACTGCCCTCTTCTCACCTGAAGAACGTACTATGTTGCATAATATTTTACGCTTACGTGAAGCACGCGTGGATGATGTTATGATACCACGTTCTGAAATCGAAGCACTGGAAATAAACACTTCACTTGGAGAAACCCTTAAATGCTTCGCAAAAATTGGTCATTCTCGCTTACCTGTTTATGCTGAAACTTTAGATGATCCGCGTGGCATGATTCATATCCGCGATATTCTTAACTATATGACTCGCTTTATTGTCAGCCCAACAAAAACCGAACAGAAATCCGATTTGCTTCAATTAAACCATACAGACTTACATACCCCAATCGGTGAATTGGATCTGATCCGAACTGTTCTCTTTGTTCCAAGTTCCATGCTTGCAAGCAAATTATTAACACGAATGCAAACTACACGAACTCAAATGGCTTTAGTTATTGATGAACATGGGGGAACAGATGGTCTCGTTTCAATGGAGGATATTGTTGAATTGGTTGTTGGTGATATCGAAGATGAACATGATAATGTCGACAATGCTATCGTACGTGAACCAAACAATAAATGGCTCGTTGATGCAAGAACTGAACTAGAAGATGTGGAGAAAGCTCTTGGTCCTGATTTTATCGTAGGGGAATATGGTGATGATGTTGATACGATTGGTGGTTTGATCGTCTCCATTCTTGATCGCATTCCTGCCAAAGGTGAAATTGTCGAAGCTGTACCTGGTTATAGATTTCGTATTTTAGAAGCTGATAAACGCCGGATTAAGCGATTGCGTATTTTTCGCATTCCAAAAAATGAGAATCTTGAGAACAATGTCATCCCTAAAGAATAGTCCAGCGTTTTTAAACAATTTTATCGTTTTTTTGTCCTCTGTTACCGGTTGGAAGCGCCAAGCATGGATATTTCTCTGTGGTGCTCTTACTTCTTTTGCACTTCCACCCTTTTATTTGACACCTCTTTGCTTTTTAACTTTCCCTCTCTTTATTGTTTTGCTGGACTCAATACGGGACGCAAAAAACAATAAAAAACATTTTTTTACTTACGCTTTAAGCTGTGGAACCTTTGGTTTTAGTTATTTTATTTGCGGACTTTGGTGGCTATGCAATGCTTTGTTAACAGATCCAGATTCTTTTGGTTGGGCAGTCCCATTAGCCATTTTAGTTCCTCCACTCTACCTTTCTCTTTATTGGTTTTTTTCTGGTTTCATTGTCGGTTTATTATGGACAAAAGGAATAGCACGCTTTTTTGTTTTAGCCTTTGCATTAGGATTGTCCGAGTGGTTGCGTGCGTTTTTATTCACAGGATTTCCATGGAATGCTCTTGGCTATACAGCCATGCCAACCCCAATGTTCATGCAATCTGATGCAATCGTGGGACTTTACGGAATGAATATTCTTGCTGTCTTAGCCTACAGTTTGCCAACTGTTTTATTAACAAATGAAAAAAAGAAAGTGGCACTCTCTCTTTGCTTATCACTTATATTCATTCACAGTGGTTTTGGGTTTTATCGTCTTCATACTATAGAAAACACAGCTAAAAATCAAAAAAGTTCTTATTGGGTGCGCATTGTTCAACCTTCCATCCAACAAAATATAAAATTGCGTGATAATACACGAGAAGCTATGTTGGAAGCGCATATGAATCTAAGTGCAATGCCAACAACCGATCAAAATTCAGAACCCGATTTTATCGTATGGCCCGAAGCTTCCGTTCCTTACCTTCTCTATGATAACTCATCTATCACAATGCGCATTGCCTCTCTTTTAAAACCTAAACAATGGGCTATTATCGGAGCAATACGAGCCAGCAATGATCTACCTCATTCCCAAACACAATATTTTAATACAATTGCAGTCATTAATGCTCAAGGTAATATTTTAAATACTTCCGATAAACTTCATTTGGTTCCTTTTGGTGAATATCTTCCTTATCAGAATTTATTGAAAAAAATTGGATTGCGTACCCTTGCCGATAATATTGGTGGATATAGTGCTGCAAGTGTGCGCAAAATTGTTACAATGCCAAACGGATTTTCTTATCTACCCTTGATTTGTTATGAAGCAATATTTCCTCATGAAATGACTTTTAAAGGCTCCCCGCCTCAAGCAATTATTAATATTACAAATGATGCATGGTTTGGTGTAACACCAGGACCCTATCAACATCTTCAACAAGCACAACTTCGTGCCGTTGAACTCGGAATCCCCCTCATACGAGCAGCCAATAACGGAATATCAGCTGTTATTGATTCTTATGGACGAATCGTTGTAGCTCTTCAACAAAATGCTGTGGGCATTATTGATTCACAAGTTCCATCATCCATTACCCCTATAGGAAGCAATGAATACAGAACTTTCTCTACTTTTATCTTATTCATCCTTATGCTATTGTGCCGTGTTGGTTTTGGTTCTACAAAACAGCTTAAATGATTCAAGTGCCCTTTGTACGGTATTATGTTGCGTTTACCAGTAATATTGGGAAAAAATATTACATATTATTTTAATTATATGATAAATCAGCTGCGCGTAAATATGATGTTGGTTTAGAATAAAAGTGCTGGAAATAAAGAGTTGCATTATGACCGAAACTAGAAAAAAACCTGACCCTATAGATATCTATGTTGGAACTCGTATCCGCTTACGTCGTAATATTTTAGGACTCACTCAAGAGAAACTAGGTGAAAAATTAGGAATTACTTTTCAGCAAATCCAAAAATATGAAAAAGGAACAAACCGTATTGGTGCCAGTCGTCTTCAAGCGATAGCGGAAATTATGGATGTTCCTGTTTCTTACTTTTTTGATAAAGGTATTACCTCCCAACAAGTAGAGGGTTTTGCTGAAAATGATCACAATTTTATAGACTTTTGTTCTAGCAGCGAAGGGATTCAGCTCATGCGCGCTTTTACAAATATATCTGATGCTAAAGTGCGTCGAAAAATTATTGATTTGGCAAAAGCACTTTCTGAGGAAGATTTGACAAATAAGCTATAAATTTAAATTATATCTTTTCTCTTTTATTCATATAAATTTTCATTGACGATTTGCTGTAGAATTAGCAAATCGTGACAACTTTAGTAAGCAATTAATTAAATCGTTGATTTTCTTTTTTGAAGGAGTTCCTATGCCGCATCAAGATTATCTTTTTACGAGCGAATCGGTATCGGAAGGACACCCTGATAAAATTTGTGATCGTATTTCCGATGAAATCGTTGATATGATCTATAAAGAAGCTGAAAAGACTGGTACTGATCCATGGTTAATACGCGTTGCCTGTGAAACTCTCGTCAGTGTCAACCGTGTTGTTATCGCTGGTGAAGTGCGTGTCCCCGATACGCTATTAAAAAAAGATAAAAATAAAGAATTTATCTATGATGAAACTGGCTTTCCACTCATTAATCCTACGCGTTTTCGTACAGCAGCGCGCCGTGCTATTCGGACCATTGGCTATGAACAAGCAGGATTCCATTGGAAAACTGTTAAAATTGATGTTCTTTTGCGCCCTCAATCAGCTGACATAGCAAGAGGGGTTGATAATGCTACGGATCGGCATGGTGAAGAAGGAGCAGGTGATCAAGGCATCATGTTTGGATATGCTTGCCGTGAAACACCTGATTTCATGCCTGCGCCAATTTATTATGCGCATAAAATTCTCAAACTTCTTGCCGCAGCCCGTCATAAAGGAGAGGGAGAAGCTGGAAAATTAGGACCAGATGCTAAAAGCCAAATAACCATACGCTATAAAAATGGAAAACCGATAGAGGTCACATCCATTGTTCTTTCAACTCAGCACCTCGATGAAAGCTGGGATTCCAACAAGGTACGTACAGTGGTTGAACCTTACATTCGTCAAGCTTTACATGACATTCCCATTGCAGCTCAATGCAGTTGGTATATTAACCCAACAGGAAAATTTGTCATTGGTGGTCCTCAAAGCGATGCCGGATTAACAGGACGCAAAATTATTGTGGATACTTATGGAGGCGCAGCACCCCATGGAGGCGGTGCTTTTTCAGGAAAAGATACAACAAAAGTTGATCGTTCTGCAGCCTATGCGGCACGCTATCTGGCTAAAAATATTGTTGCGGCTCATTTAGCAGAGCGATGCACTATTCAACTCTCTTATGCAATTGGTATTGCACAACCTTTATCTATTTATCTCAATCTTCACGGAACAGGAAAAGTCGATGAAAAAGTTATTGAAGCAGCCATTCGCAAAATAATGGACCTTTCACCTACCGGCATTCGAAAACATCTTGACCTCAATAAACCTATTTATGCGAAAACAGCTGCCTATGGTCATTTTGGGCGAAAACCAAAACACGATGGTTCGTTTTCATGGGAAAAAACTGATCTCGTGAAAACGCTTCAAACAATGATCCAAATTCCATGATTAAATATAATACACGCAAGAGTGAAGCATTTTTTGGACGCCGACAAGGAAAACGATTACGAAACTGTCAGCTTATCCGTATAAAAACGCTTCTCCCAACTCTTAACATTGATTTAAATGTCCCTCCTCCCTCAAACCTTACATCCTTATTTTCAAGCAAAGTAAGAGAAATTCGACTTGAAATCGGCTTTGGTGGAGGTGAACATTTACTTCATGAAATGGAATATTTTCCACAAACCGGTTTTATTGGCATCGAGCCCTTCATTAATGGCATGGCAAAAATGTTAATGTCTCTTGAACAGCATGCACAGCATCAAAATCATCTCCGACTCTATGATGATGATGCTACACGCCTCCTTGATTGGCTCCCAAATGCATCACTCGATGGAATAGACCTCTTCTACCCTGATCCTTGGCCGAAAAAGAAACACTGGAAACGACGTTTCATCAACATAAAAAATCTTAATCGTTTTGCGCGCGTTCTTAAAACAGGCAAAAAATTCCGCTTTGCTAGCGATATAGACAGTTATGTAAACTGGACTTTGTACCATTGTGCACAACATGATCACTTTGAATGGAAAGCAGAAAGCCCTCAAGACTGGAAACTCCCTTATCTACTATGGAAAGGAACCCGCTATGAAGCAAAAGCTTTACGCGAAGGACGAACACCTGCCTATCTTACCTTTATCAAGAAATAAATGATCAAGCGCTTTTCTCATAAACAACTTGAAAAATTTTGAATTTAAGAGTATCAATAGTTAAATTCTTGGTCTTATGATGAAGGGTGGGCCGTTGGACCCGCTCTTTTTTAATATCATAAAACTGATGAAACCAACTTGGATAAAATGTATGAACGAAGCTGGAAAAATAAGCAATCTTGACGAACCACGCCTGTTTGAAGAAGATGGTATCGAAGCACAGGTTGCTGCTCTTGTCATACCACTACTTAAACCTTTAGGTTTTCGTTTGGTTCGTGTGAAACTTCTTGGTCAAAATGGTTTAACACTTCAAATTATGGTTGAACGTGCCGATGGTTCTATGACCGTAGAAGATTGTGAAACTGTTAGTCGAACTGTTTCCCCCCTCCTTGATGTACAAAATGTTATTGAACGCAAATATCATTTAGAAATCTCATCACCTGGAATTGATCGTCCATTGGTAAGAAAATCTGACTTTTTTCATTGGCAAGGGCATCTTGCAAAAATTGAAACCAAAATAACAATTGATGGGCGCCGAAAATTTCGCGGGACACTTACAAATATCACGCAAGATGGATTTATTTTAAACACTGATAAAGCTGCTTATGGAGAAGCCATGTATACCCCTATTTCCTTTTGTGATATCATAAATGCGCATTTAGTGCTTACCGATGAGCTTATTCGCGATGCATTGAAAAAAAATAAAGAGTTAGGTCAACAATTCATTGCTGAAGAGAAAGCTAACGACTCTATACAGACGCTCAATTTCAAAAAATAATATCACTGGGAAATACCCATCGTGTGGCACAAAGAAGGAGAAAATTGATGGCTACAAGCGCTAACAGGCTTGAGATTCTGCAAATTGCAGATGCTGTTGCACGTGAAAAGTCAATCGACCGTGAAATTGTCATTTCTGCGATGGCTGATGCTATTCAAAAAGCAGCACGTTCTCGTTATGGTCAAGAAACAAATATCCGTGCTGAAATCAATTCTAAAACAGGTGAAATTAAATTACAGCGCCTGCTTAAAATCGTTGATGTCGTTGAAGACTATACAACGGAAATTACTTTGTCTGATGCTCTTAAACATCAAGCAGAAGCAAAAATTGGTGATTTTTTTGCTGATCTTTTACCTCCTATGGATTTTGGACGTATCGCAGCACAATCTGCTAAACAGGTTATTGTACAAAAAGTACGCGACGCAGAGCGTGATCAGCAATATGAAGAATTCAAAAATAAAGTTGGTGAAATTATTTCTGGTACAGTTAAGCGTGTGGAATATGGTAATGTTATCGTTGATCTCGGACGTGGTGAAGCTATTGTGCGCCGTGATGAATTAATTCCTCGTGAATCATTCCGCTATGGAGATCGTATTCGTGCTTTTGTCAATGATGTACACCGTGAAACGCGTGGTCCGCAAATTTTCCTTTCACGCACACATCCCCAATTTATGGTAAAACTTTTCACTATGGAAGTGCCAGAAATTTATGATGGTATTATAGAAATCAAATCTGTTGCTCGTGATCCAGGTTCACGGGCTAAAATCGCCGTTGTTTCACGCGATGGTTCCATTGATCCTGTTGGAGCATGCGTTGGAATGCGAGGAAGTCGTGTACAAGCTGTTGTTGCTGAATTACAAGGCGAAAAAATTGATATTATTCCTTGGTCGCCTGATGCGGCAACATTTGTCGTTAATGCACTGCAACCTGCTGAAGTTTCTAAAATCATCCTTGATGAAGATGCTGAACGGATTGAAGTTATTGTGCCAGATGATCAACTTAGCCTTGCTATTGGACGACGTGGACAAAATGTTCGCTTGGCTTCGCAACTAACAGGATGGAACATTGATATTTTAACGGAAAAGGAAGAATCTGAAAATCGTCAAAAAGAATTTACTGAACGGAGTAAATTGTTTATGGAAGCCTTAGAGGTTGACGAAATGATCGGACAAGTTATGGCATCAGAGGGTTTTTCTTCTATTGAAGAAATCGCCTATATTGATCTTGAAGAGATCGCTTCTATTGATGGTTTTGACCATGATACCGCCGCTGAAATCCAAAGTCGTGCCCGAGAATATCTTGATCATCAAGAAAAAGAACTCGATGAAAAACGCAAAAAGCTCGGAGTTTCTGACGAATTGCGAACACTTCCTGGAATGACAAGTGCTATGTTGGTTGCTGTAGGTGAGGATGGTGTAAAAACAATAGAAGACTTTGCTGGCTATGCCGTTGATGATTTAGCTGGTTGGAGAGAACGCAAAGAAGGTCAAACACAGAATTTTTCTGGTATTTTAACCCCTTTTGACATTACACGCGCGGATGCAGAAGCTATGGTTTTAGCCGCACGTGTACAAGCAGGCTGGATAGACCAAGCTGATCTTGTTACAGAAAATCCTGTAGAAGATGAAAATTCTGCAGAAAATGAAAAAACAGATGATTTGGATGTGGATACACTTTAAATGAATGAACGGACTTGCATTGTGACCAGAAAAAATGCTTCAGCACAAACGCTGATCCGTTTTGTTATTGGTCCCAATAACCAAATTGTTCCTGATCTTAAAGCGAATTTACCAGGGCGTGGCGTTTGGATTTCTGCCCATCACGCTATTATTGAGAAAGCAATCAAACAGAAAGCTTTTCATAGAAATTTTAAAACAGATGTTGAGGTTGCGCCAAATCTTGTGCATATTGTTGATACGCTTTTACTAAAAGCCGCTCTTTCAAGCCTTTCCATGGCACGAAAAGCGGGAGCAATTGTTATGGGAGCAACAAAGGTTGATGCTGCTATCCGCTCTGGTAAAGTTATTCTTGTACTCCATGCTAAAGAAACAACAGAAGATGGAAAACGAAAAATTGCACAAGCCATCCATTCAATACAACAACAAACAAATTGGACTATAAAAACCATATCTTTATTTACAAGTGATGAAATGCGAGTGGCTTTTGGCTCTAATCCTGTAATGCACGCGGCCTTATTGGATACAAAAGCTGCCGAAGGATTTCTCAAAACGACATATAAATTGATCAGCTATCGTGACGACAAGCATAGTAAGCCTAGTGAGATGACGGCACAAGCCGTGAAGGAAATACAATGAGTGAAAATAACAACGACAAAACAACAGTCAAGAAGACACTAACTCTCAAGAGGTCTGTCTTGGAAACGAGCACGGTCAAACAAAATTTTAGTCATGGCCGTACGAAGGCTGTCGTTGTCGAAACCAAACGGCGTAAAATTACGCGACCTGATGAAAAAGCTGAAACCCCACAGCCCATTACAAAGCCGCATGTGGCCCCTCAGCGCTCTAAACCGCGTTTTGAGGGAAAAAAGCCTCAAGAATCTATGGCCAAAAGCAATCTTTCATCGACTGAAATGGAAGCGAGACTTCGCGCGTTAGAAGAAGCACATACCCAAGAAAGAATAACGCGAGAACAAGCCGAAGAAGAAGCAAGACGCGCTAAAGAGCGTGAAGAAATTTTACAGCAAGAAATTAAAGAAAAAGAAATACATCTCCAACAAGAAGAAGAAATATTGCCAGTACAGACTCCACCTGTTCCCCCTCTCATTGAAAAGACAGCTATTCCTATTGCGCCTAAAAACACAACCTTAGTTGAAAAACGCAAAATAGATGAAAATAAAGAGGACGAACGGCATAGTCGACGTGCTAATCCTGCTAAATCAGAAATACGTGTACCAAAAGTTGTCAAAGGAGCTGATGAACGGCGACGCGGAAAGCTAACTCTGAATAGTGCATTAGATGAAGAAGGAAGCGCACGTGGGCGGTCAATGGCTGCAATGCGGCGTAGACAGGAAAAGTTTAAGCGTGCACAAAATCAAGAACCAAGAGAAAAAATTTCTCGCGAGGTTGTTCTTCCTGAAACGATTACCATTCAAGAGCTCGCACAACGTATGACTGAGCGTTCTGTTGATGTGATTAAATTCTTGATGAAACAAGGACAAATGATGAAACCTGGCGATGTTATTGATGCGGATGTTGCCGAACTCATCGCTGTTGAATTTGGTCATACTGTTAAACGTGTTTTAGAATCTGACGTAGAGGAAGGTATCTTTAATATAAAAGATGATCCCCAAAACATGCAGCAGCGCCCTCCTGTTGTGACCATTATGGGCCATGTTGACCACGGAAAAACTTCTCTTTTGGATGCTATTCGTAAAGCAAATGTTGTTTCTGGCGAAGCAGGAGGTATTACGCAGCATATTGGTGCCTATCAAGTAGAACAAAACGGTCAAAAAATTACCTTTATTGATACACCAGGACATGCTGCTTTTACGGCTATGCGTGCACGTGGAGCTCGTGTTACCGATATTGCTGTTCTCGTTGTAGCCGCTGATGATAGTGTTATGCCCCAAACGATTGAATCAATCAATCATGCGAAAGCTGCTGGTGTACCCATCATTGTTGCAATCAACAAAATTGATAAACCAGCTGCGAATGCACAAAAAGTACGTACAGAACTTCTACAACATGAAGTGTTTGTTGAAACTATGGGTGGAGAAACTTTGGACGTTGAAGTTTCTGCTAAAACTGGTCAAAATCTTGATAAACTTCTCGAAGCTATCCTTCTTCAGGCTGAAATGCTTGATCTGAAAGCAGATTCTCAACGAACTGCAGAGGGCGTTATCATTGAAGCCAAATTGGATCGCGGACGTGGATCTGTTGCAACAGTTCTTGTTCAAAAAGGTACATTACACCCTTCTGATATTATAGTTGCCGGAAATGAATGGGGTCGTGTGCGTGCTTTGATTGATGACCATGGCCGCCATGTCAAAGAAGCCGTTCCCTCTACACCGATTGAAATTTTAGGCATGCAAGGAACGCCACAAGCCGGAGATCGTTTTGCTGTTGTCACACATGAAGCAAAAGCACGTGAAATTTCTGAATACCGTCAACGATTAGCACGTGATAAAGCTGTTGCGCGGCAAACTGGTTCGCGTGGTTCTCTTGAACAAATGATGACAAAATTGCAAACGACTGGTGTTAGGGAATTTTCTCTTATTGTAAAAGGGGATGTACAGGGATCAATTGAAGCAATCGCTTCAGCCTTGGAAAAACTCGGAAATGATGAGGTTCGTGCGCGTATTGTACATTCTGGTGCTGGAGGGATTACCGAAAGTGATATTTCTCTTGCGGAAGCTTCTAACTCTGCTGTAATTGGTTTTAATGTTCGAGCTAATAAGCAAGCACGTGATTTTGCTAAAACACAAGGAATTGAAATCCGTTATTACAACATCATTTATGATCTTGTTGACGATATCAAGGCTGCCATGTCTGGATTACTCTCACCAGAACAGCGTGAAACTTTCCTTGGTAATGCTGAAATTCTAGAAGTCTTTAACATTACAAAAATTGGAAAAGTTGCAGGATGTCGTGTTACAGAAGGTAAAATAGAACGAGGAGCAGGTGTTCGCCTTATCCGCGATAATATCGTTATTCACGAAGGAAAGCTTAAAACACTCAAACGCTTTAAGGATGAAGTCAATGAAGTGCAAAGTGGTCAAGAATGTGGAATAGCCTTTGAAAATTATGAAGACATGCGCGCAGGAGATATCATTGAAACCTTCCGTATCGAACATATTAATCGCACATTATAAAATAATCCAATAACTTTACTCTGTTGTAAAATGAAGAAAGTTATTAGGTTTTATAGAAAAAATCTCTTTTTCCTTATCTAAATGGTCAAAAAAGAGGTCCTGTAGCAAGGATAGAATTTTGATGAAAAATGCAAATCCATCACAACGGCAACTTAGAGTAGCAGAGCAAGTACGTCATGCAATAGCGCATATATTACAACGTGATATTTTGTTTGATGATATCTTGAAAGATATTGTTATTTCTGTCTCTGAAGTACGCATGTCACCAGATTTAAAAATTGCTACTTGCTTTGTATCACCTCTCTGCACTCCTAAAAATGCTTCTCATACCGATGTTGTTGATACCCTCAATAAACATAGTCGTTTTCTCCGTGGAGAAATCAGTCATGCGTTGCGACAAATGAAATATATGCCAGAACTGCGTTTCCGACTTGATAATAGTTTTGATAATTTTTCAAAAATTGAAGCCCTCCTTCGCTTGCCTGAGGTTGCACGCGATCTTCACCATAGTGATACAGATGAGGATTAAAGATATGGCGCGACAACACAAAAAAAAAGGGCGTCCTGTTTCTGGCTGGGTCATATTTGATAAACCAAAAGGTATGAAATCAACAGAAGCTGTCTCACAAATCAAAAGGCTCTTTCATGCACAAAAGGCAGGACATGCGGGTACGCTTGATCCTCTTGCTTCTGGTCTCCTTCCCATTGCATTGGGCGAAGCAACCAAAACCGTCCCTTACGTGATGCAAGGCAAAAAAACTTATCGTTTTCATATCGCTTGGGGACAAGAGCGTTCAACAGATGATCTAGAGGGGGAAATAACGAAAACTTCTCTCAAACGTCCAACACAAGAAGAAATACTTGCTCTTCTTCCTCAATATACAGGTATTATTTTGCAAACACCTCCACAATTTTCAGCAATCAAAATTGCCGGAAATCGTGCCTATGATTTAGCGCGTGAAGGGGAAGTTGTTGAAATTCCACCCCGTGAAGTGGAAATAGAAACTTTCAAGTTATTAGAAATGCCTACCAAAGAGCACTCTGTCTTTGAAATAACCTGCGGAAAAGGAACTTATGTGCGCTCTTTATCACGCGATATGGGACGTGATCTAGGTTGCTATGGACATATTGCTGATTTAAGACGTATTTCCGTCGCACCTTTTGATGAAGAAGATCTCATTACATGGGACGAACTAAAAGCGGCCATTCTGCCAAATAAAAACACTACAGATGAAAATAATCGTTCTTTTGAAAAAAACTTCTCAACACTCGATGAGCTCTTAATTGAAACAAGCGCCGCATTGGACTGCCTCCCGCATTATACCCTTAATGAAACTCAAGCACAGAGAATTATAAAGGGTCATTCTATCCTCTTGAGTCATCACAAAGCACCTCTTGATGAAGATGAGATTTTTGTCCTCTATAAGGAACAACTTCTTGCCATTGGCACCCTCGATAAAAGTTTATTTAAACCGAAGCGGATTTTCACAATTTAATCGATTATTTTCCAAAACCACCTTTTACGGAAAGATATTTTTCTTTATCAATTAAGAAAAATGTGGTGCTTTTCATTGTCTATATTTACCGTATTCATATCAAAATTTACGTCAATGCTATAAGCTGAAACCACTACACACTTTTTCCTCTTAATGTCGCAACAATCCTTGCATTTGAAAGGATTAATAAGAAAATTTTTATTTCTTTTTCAATCGTTTTTTACTCACACTTTAGCCCTCGTTTGTAATGTGTAAGCGAAGATTTAAACTAATTTACTCTAAATAGATTTGAAATGAGAAAAGCTTAAGATTTTCAGGACCATCACTCAACATAAAAAATAATCATTATAAATCAATTTACTAACTATTGAATCAGCAATTTTTTGTTATAATTATGCTAACAAATTGATCGAAATAATATTAACATATTTAATATTTTACAAAAACTGTTTTAACCCTAAGGGAGATGATCAGAGGAGACTTTTAAAAGCATCTCATTGGCTTGGGGTATTGTTTGGCGTTCAATCATACGGTGCACTCTTATGCCGTTAGGAGCACAATTTAAATAACGCAAACGCTTATTAACTTCTGCATCCGCTTTTGTACGACGATAATTATGGCGTAAATAATCTACCCATGTTGGCATATGATAAGCCTCTGTCCAA
The DNA here is from genome assembly GCF_042194015.1 of Bartonella sp. MU37NMGALS. Taxonomy (NCBI): domain Bacteria; kingdom Pseudomonadati; phylum Pseudomonadota; class Alphaproteobacteria; order Hyphomicrobiales; family Bartonellaceae; genus Bartonella; species Bartonella sp. MU37NMGALS. The sequence goes on along the minus strand of NZ_JBHIML010000004.1, from coordinate 71,760 downwards.
TACTCAGGTCTTTCAAGATCTCGTAAAAGGACCCACTGACGCGCACCATCACGTAACCGAATATGGCGTCGACGCGTCATCACTTTGAGAAACTCTTCGAGATCATTTTCATGAATTTGATAATCAATCATTATCATGATCGGGCCACTTCTTGCTTTGAGGTCGAGCAATAATTCGGGCTCTCTAAAATAATCAAGAGGATTTAAATCTATCTGAGGAATTTCTTGAATTCTAAATTTTACCCCCGCAAGAGCACCAAAAATCAAGAATAGAGAACAAACACTCAAAGCAATTGTTGGAGAATAACCATCAGCTAAACCTCCACAGATTGCACTTCCAATAGCCATCCCCCCATAAGACGCCGTTTGATAAAGTGCTAAAGAACGTGCAACAACCCAGCGTGGTGTAGAGAGTTGTACAGATGTATTAAACAATGATAATGCTAAAACCCAACATAAACCTGCAGGAAATAAAGCAATATGGCTTATAACCAGTGAACGGCTGATTCCCAATAAAAAGCAAGAAAAGGCGAAACCAATAAATGCACTTGCAATAATTGTTTCTGAACGAAAATGATGCCGTACAACTGCATTAATAATACCTGCTGTCATGGCTCCTAATCCAAAACAACCGAGCAATGTACCATAAAGAAGGGCACTTCCTCCAAGAACTTTATGCGCAACAATTGGCAAAAGTGCTAAAATAGAAATAGCTCCTATACCAAAAAGGAACGCTCGAACCATAATACTCAGGAGATTAGGTGACATCGCAACATAACGCAAACCATCTGAGACAGCTCCTAAAAGCCTTTCTCGTGGCAATGAGTTTTTTTTATAATTCGACTTCCAGAAAAACAACGCACCGATAAGAGGAATATAGCTTATAGCATTAAATAAAAAAGCAGCAGATGCCCCCAAAGTTGCAATGATGGCACCACCAATAGCAGGACCAACACTCCGCATCAAATTAAAGCCGACACTATTCAAACTAACAGCAGCAGGAATATTTTCCCTGCTCACAATATCCCCTATCGTTGCTTGCCACGAAGGATTATAAAAAGCTGTGCCACATCCAATCAAAAATGTAAAACATAACAAAAGCCAAGGTGTTAGAAATCCCATATAGGCTAAAACAGATAAACTCATGGATATAACCATCATCATAATCTGCGCACACAACATAATTTGACGCCGATTAAAATTATCAGCTAATGCCCCTGCCATCAAAGAAAACATAACAAGTGGTAATGTTGTGGCACTTTGAACAAGCCCAACCATGGAGTGCGAAGAACTAATCAATGCCATTAACCACCCTGCTCCAACAGCCTGTATCAGTCCCCCTAAATTAGAAATAAGAGTAGATGACCATAAATTTCGAAATACCGAATTACGAAAAAGCTTTAATGTTGAAATGCTCTGCATCTTTTTCCTCCAAATCGGTATTTATCACTTTTGTTACCACACACGCGCTCATAATCTTTGTATTAAAAGGATGCATAATTCTTTAAAAAACTTCTCATAAATCTCTATTTAAATCAATATTTCAAAATAAAAGCTTTTATTTAAAGAAAGCCTTCAAAATACTGTCAAGGACTAGTATTTTAACCTTCTTTCCTATATAAGGACGAAAATAGGTAAGAGTCTTCGACTCTTCTTGTTTCCTCGCAGACCCTTGCTGAACGACATCTCGGCTATGGGTGACTTTGTGTTTCTTCATTTTTGGAAAGGATAATACGATGTCGATTACAGCTGAACGTAAACAAGCTCTTGTCGCAGAATATGCAAATAAAGTTGGTGATACAGGATCACCAGAAGTACAGATTGCTGTACTTTCTGAACGTATTTCTAATTTAACAAATCACTTTAAATCTCACAAAAAAGATAATCATTCTCGTCGTGGTCTTTTGAAGATGGTGTCTCAACGCCGGCGCCTTCTTGATTATCTTAAAGGAGTTGACCAAAATCGTTATCAGACACTTATCAAGAAGTTAGGTTTGCGTCGCTAAAAGAAAAATGGAGGTGGTGTTTAAAAAGCCACCCATTTTTCAACGTGTTGCTTTTAATTAAAAATTTTAAAAACTGACAAAGTATTATGGGATAGGACTGCTCATCGTTTCGCATTTAAGGCAGTTTATTTCTCTCTTATCGCAACAAAGATAAAAAGTATGTTGTCCACCCCAGAGCTTGGAAATATGCTACGCAAAACCAGAATGTGAGCAATCAAAGATTTAAACACTGGTCATTAAGGATAAAAAATGTTCAAAACGCACAAGATAGAAATTGAATGGGCTGGGCGTCCTCTCACCCTTGAAACAGGGAAAATAGCACGTCAAGCTGATGGTGCAGTGATTGCTACCTATGGAGAAACCATTGTCTTAGCAACCGTTGTATCAGCCAAAAACCCAAAACCAGACCAGGATTTTTTTCCACTCACTGTTAATTATCAAGAAAAATCCTATGCTGTTGGTAGAATACCTGGGGGCTATTTAAAACGTGAAAGTCGACCAAGTGAAAATGAAACTTTGGTTTCACGTTTGATTGATCGCCCAATTCGTCCCCTTTTCGTTGAGGGATATAAAAATGATACGCAAGTTATTGTTTCCGTTATACAGCATGATCTCGAAAACAATCCCGATATCCTTGCGATGATTGCATCTTCTGCCGCATTGACCCTGTCAGGTGTTCCTTTCATGGGCCCTATAGCAGGTGCCCGCGTTGGCTATTGTAATGGACAATATGTTCTCAATCCTCATATCGATGAAATGCCTGAATCAAAACTTGATCTTGTTGTTGCTGGAACAGAAAGTGCTGTTTTGATGGTTGAATCAGAAGCACAAGAATTACCGGAAGATATCATGTTAGGTGCCGTGATGTTTGGTCATAAAGGCCTTCAACCTGTCCTTGATGCCATTATAAAGCTTGCTGAAGTTGCTGCAAAAGATCCTCGTGATTTTGTTCCTGAAGATCTTTCTGAACTGGAAAAAGCAATGCAGAAAATGGCAGAACAGGATATACGAAAGGCTTACACAATTACCGATAAGCAAGAACGTTATGCTGCAATTGATGCGCTAAAGACAGAAATCCTCAATAAATTTATTCCCAAAACAGAAGAAGACTGTAAGTTTAGTGCAGATCAAGTTGCAACCGTATTTAAACAGTTGCAAGCAAAAATTGTTCGCGGGAACATTCTTGATACCCAAAAGCGGATTGATGGACGCAATCTTTCTACAGTGCGCCCTATCCAATCAGAAGTAAGTATTTTACCCCGCACACATGGATCAGCACTCTTTACCCGCGGAGAAACACAAGCTATTGTCGTTGCAACACTAGGAACTGGTGAAGATGAACAATATGTTGATTCCTTAACCGGAATGTATAAGGAAACATTCCTTCTCCACTACAATTTCCCACCATTTTCAGTGGGTGAAACGGGACGCCTTGGTTCTCCTGGTCGTCGTGAAATTGGACATGGCAAATTGGCATGGCGGGCAATTCACCCCATGTTGCCAACGAAAGAATCTTTTCCTTATACCATTCGTGCTGTCTCAGAAATCACAGAATCCAATGGATCTTCTTCTATGGCAACGGTTTGTGGGACCTCACTTGCTCTCATGGATGCTGGTGTTCCTTTAGCACGCCCTGTTGCTGGTATTGCTATGGGCTTGATTAAAGAAGGAGAACGCTTTGCTGTTCTTTCTGATATTTTAGGGGATGAAGATCATCTTGGAGATATGGATTTTAAAGTTGCAGGAACAGAAAATGGTATTACTGCCTTGCAAATGGATATCAAAATTGATGGTATTACCGAAGAGATTATGAAAATCGCGCTTGAACAAGCCAAAGGTGGCAGAATCCATATCCTTAATGAGATGGCAAAAGCTTTAACCAGTGCACGTGCTGAGCTGAGTGAATTTTCTCCACGAATCGAAGTTATGAATATTTCTGTCGATAAAATCCGTGATGTTATCGGCTCTGGTGGTAAAGTTATTCGGGAAATCGTGGAACAAACTGGAGCAAAAATTAATATTGAAGATGATGGTACCATTAAAATTGCTTCTGCTGATGCTAAAACCATTGAAGCAGCAAAACGCTGGATCCATTCTATTGTTGATGAGCCTGAAGTTGGTGCTATCTACCAAGGAACAGTTGTAAAAACCGCAGAATTTGGTGCATTTATAAACTTCTTTGGTTCTCGTGATGGACTCGTTCATATCTCTCAGCTTGCATCAGAACGCGTCACCAAAACAACCGATATTGTAAAAGAAGGTGACAAAGTTTGGGTTAAATTAATGGGCTTTGATGAGCGTGGAAAAGTTCGGTTATCAATGAAGGTTGTTGATCAAAAAACCGGAAAGGAAATAACCGGTGATAAAGCGATAAATGAAGAAAAGTGCGTAGATGAAAAAAAACAACCTGAAAATAAGCGCCGCCGTAAGAAAAAAGAAGAGTAGGTTTTTCCTCTTATCGTATCATGAAATGCCATCCCAACATTGGAGTGGCATTTTTCTTTGAAAGAGTCATGTGTGTTATTATTTTTGCCTTTTGGAAATCATGAACTCCCGTATCCTGATCCAAACCAATGTTGGTTAGGTTTCGGTTTAACAGAAATCCCAACTCCAGAATGGGCACAGAATTTAAAAGTTATTACGCCTTGGCGACCAGATTTTTTAAAATTTGTCGATACTCCATTTCACTGCTCTCCTCAAATAGATAAAACCTGCAGCTATGATGGTGCATTTTTACATTTGAGCAAATATCGTGGTTTTAACCAAAATTGTTTTCTTGATTTATTAGAATGCGTTAAACCCAATGGATGGATTGTAATCAGTGGGAATAAAACTGCTGGTGCTGCTTCAATGATGAAGTGGGTTAAAACAATTGTTCCCATCACCAACAAATTGTCTAAAAATCATGGTCTTGTATTTTGGTTGCAAGTTCCTCAACAAATTAAGAGACATAACATTGCACAATTGCGCTTACCACCGCTCACTTTTGGTAAATTTCAAACCACTTCTGGTATGTTCTCACACGGACGTATTGATCCGGGATCTGCTGCACTTGCTTCTTATATGCCCAAAGTTATTTCTGGAAAAACGGCTGATTTTGGTGCTGGATGGGGCTATCTTTCTCACGTTGCGCTTGAAAGAAGTGAAAAACTCACCGCTCTCGACCTTTATGAAGCAGACTACAACGCTTTGAGAGCAGCACAACAGCACCTTAAATCCATAACAGCTCCTTTTTCAATTCATTTTTATTGGCACGACCTTGTGCATGAACCTATCACAAATCTGTATGACACCATCATTTCAAACCCACCCTTTCACACGCAACAAACGACAGATATTTCATTAGGAAAAAATTTTATTATAAATGCTGCAAAGTGTCTAAAACCAGGCGGCAGTCTGCTTTTTGTTGCAAACCGCCACCTGCCTTATGAAACATTATTAAAAAATATTTTCCGCACAGTGTTGATACATGAACAAGCCCATGGTTTCAAAATTATCGAAGCACGCAGATAAACAGAACAAGCTATAACTTTCAAAGAATAAAGCGTGAAAGATCGATATCAGCAGCAAGCTCACCAATAGATTTTCTCACATAAGCGGCATCAATTGTAAACGATGTTCCAGCTTTATCAGGTGCCGTGAAAGAAATTTCATCCAAAACGCGCTCCATCACTGTTTGCAAACGACGTGCCCCTATATTTTCAATCCTTGCATTTAAATCTACAGCAATATCTGCTAAAGCATCAATTGCATCATCGGTAATTTCCAAATGAACCTCTTCTGTTGCCATAAGAGCAATATATTGTTTAATCAAACTAGCTTCTGGTTCTGTTAGAATGCGCCGTAAATCTTCTCTTGTTAAAGGGTTGAGCTCCACACGGATGGGCAAACGTCCTTGAAGTTCCGGTAATAAATCAGATGGCTTAGAAACATGAAATGCACCTGAGGCAATAAAAAGAATATGATCTGTTTTGATTTGCCCATATTTTGTACTAACCGTTGTTCCTTCAACCAAAGGCAAAAGATCACGTTGAACGCCCTCACGTGAAACGGCAGCACTAGCTCCACCATCCCTAGTTGCAATTTTATCAATCTCGTCAATAAAAACAATCCCGTCATTTTCAGCAACACGAAGCGCTTCTTGAATAATTTGATCCTGATCAAGGAGTTTTTCAGATTCATCATCAATAAGCGGCTTAAAAGCATCCCTTACTGTCGTCTTACGGACTTTTGTACGACTGCCCATTTTTCCCAAAATATCTGATAAATTCATAATACCCATTTGCGCCCCAGGCATACCAGGAATATCAAAGGTTGAAGCACTATTGCTATTATTATCGGCGACTTCAATTTCAATCTCTTTCTCATCCAATTCACCTTCACGCAATTTTTTGCGAAAACTATCACGGGTGGCAGGACTGGCTGTTTTACCAACAAGGGCGTCTAGAACGCGCTCTTCAGCATTCACGTGAGCCTTTTCATTTATTTCATCCCGTTTCTTTTCACGCACAAGAGAAATGGCAATTTCAACAAGATCTCGAATAATTTGCTCAACATCACGTCCCACATAACCAACTTCAGTAAATTTAGTCGCTTCTACTTTAACAAAAGGTGCTCCAGAAAGTTTTGCTAATCGACGTGCAATACCAGTTTTACCAACACCTGTTGGCCCTATCATTAAAATATTTTTTGGCATAACTTCTTCACGCATCGGCTCATCAAGCTGTTGTCTACGCCACCGATTGCGCAGTGCAATAGCTACAGAGCGTTTGGCATCATTTTGGCCAATAATAAAACGATCAAGTTCAGAAACAGTCTCGCGAGGGGAAAATACAACACACATTTAAATAGCTTTCTCTAAAGAAGATAATTCTGCATCCAATGTTTCAATCGTAAAATGATCATTGGTGTAAACACAAATTTTAGCGGCAATAGCCATAGCTTTACGAGCAATAGTTTCTGCATCCAAATCCAAGTCCATGAGTGCACGCGCTGCTGAAAGAGCAAAATTTCCTCCAGAGCCAATTGCCATAACCCCATCTTCTGGTTCTAAAACATCACCAAGCCCTGTTAGAGCCAAAGTTACTTTCTTATCAGCCACGAGCATCATTGCTTCGAGACGACGCAAATAGCGATCTGTTCGCCAATCTTTTGCAAGTTCTACACAGGCACGCATAAGCTGATCAGGATATTGTTCAAGCTTTGTTTCCAATCTTTCCAGTAATGTGAAAGCATCTGCCGTAGCACCAGCAAAACCAGCAATAACCACTCCGTTCTTTCCAAGACGACGCACTTTACGTGCATTACCTTTCATAATTGTCTGCCCAAGAGAGACCTGACCATCACCGGCCATCACGACTTTTCCACCTTTTCGTACCGTAATAATTGTTGTACCATACATTATGTCTGGCTTATGTTCTGTCATAAGGAGACTCCTTAATATTAACTTTACTTTTTAATATTGATTTCTTTTCATACAATGTAAAACTCAACTACTATTGTCCTATTTAAGAACATATACAGCAAAACACAATGATTCAGCATAACTCAATTTGTTGAAAATGGAAAAATGATATCATTGTTGTCAATGTAAATTACTGCTAAATAGCTTTATATAAACAGTTTGTGCCTTTTAGAGGAAAATTATGAAAAAAATAGCCATAGGGACCTTAGGTGGAACAATTGCAATGACTGCTGATCGTTTTGGTCACATGAAACCGACTTTAACTTCAGATAACCTCATAAAAAGTGTTCCTGATTTAAATAACGTTGCTGATATTCATGCACAAACATTAATGCAAATACCAAGTGGATCTTTATCGTTTCAAATTCTTTTTGAAATAATCGAGTGGGCAAAACAACAAATAAACGCTGGTGCAGAAGGTATTGTTTTAACACAAGGGACTGATACTCTGGAAGAAACAGCTTTTTTTCTTTCTCTTTATTGGAAGGAAGCTGAACCACTCATCATAACCGGCGCTATGCGCATGCCTCATGAAGCAGGTGCGGACGGCCCGGCCAATATTTTAGCAGCCACTCGTGTCGCAGCAGCTCCACAAAGTCGTAACAGGGGCGTTCTTGTTGTCATAAATGATACAATTCATTCACCTTATTGGCTTTATAAAAGCCATACCGTCAAAGTCGAAACATTTCAATCAGGTCTTGTAGGTATTTTAGGAACTATTTTAGAGGGAAAACTTATTTATTTCAATGATCAAAAACTTTTTCCGACAACGTTTGATCTCCCCCAAAACCACGATCATCAAATTGCACTCCTCTATTCCTCTTTATCATCTGATGCACAATTAATGAAACTATGCCTTGAAAGTGGGTATTATGCTGGAGTTGTTATTGCTGGTTTTGGTGCAGGACACTGTAGTTTTCAAGAAGCCGACCTTGTGCAACAATATGCACAAAAAATACCAATCATTATTGCTAGTCGTTGTTGTAATGGCTCAACAACTCGTATAACTTATGGCTATAAAGGCTCAGAAATCGATATGATTGCTTCTGGTGCTCTCATGTCTGGTTATTTATCAGCCGTAAAGGCGCGTCTACTTTTATGGGCGTTTTTATCGCAAGGGCACTCATTAGCACAAATCCGTGCAAACTGGAATGACTGGACTATAAGTTAATGAAAAATGATCTATTATCTTAAAGAAGAGAGCATGCAAAACAAAATTTATTTGAAAATCAAGCCGCTCATCTTGTCCACTTTTAATCGATTGCTGCGGCAAAAAATTCTCGTCCAATACAAATGATTGATACGACTATACAAAAAATTAATCAGGAAGATAATCTGGTCAAATGCGTTTCTGACCGATATTCACCCTATCGTGTTTTTACTGCACAAGAATGGTCAGAGTTTCGCGCAGACACACCTCTTACTTTGACTTTTGATGAAATTAAGCGTTTGCGCTCTATTGATGATCCTATCGATCTTAAAGAAGTCCAACGCATTTATCTTTCTTTATCGCGTCTGTTAGCATGCCATGTTGAAGCAGTACAGGAACTTTTTCACAAACGTCAGCAGTTTCTCCATCAAGAAGAGAGTAGAAAAACGCCCTTTATTATTGGAATTGCTGGTTCTGTAGCAGTAGGAAAATCAACCACGGCTCGCATTATTCAAGAACTGTTGAAACGATGGGCATCTAGCATTAAAGTTGATCTGATCACAACGGATGGTTTTCTCTATCCTAATGCAATCTTACAGCAAAAAAATCGTATGAATCGTAAAGGATTTCCTGATTCCTATGACATTAAGAAATTGCTGTGCTTTCTTTCGGCTATAAAAGCAGGTATCGGAAATGTTCGTGCCCCGCTTTACTCACATATGACCTATGATGTTCTAGAAAATCAGACAATTACCATTGATCGTCCTGATATTTTAATTGTTGAAGGTATTAATGTATTACAGGTCAGTGATCTTCCTAAAGATGGGAAAGCTATTCCTTTCGTATCAGATTTTTTTGATTTTTCAATCTATGTCGATGCCGAAACAGAAGTCATTCGTCACTGGTATTTGGAACGCTTTAAACGTTTGCGTAAAACAGCTTTTCAAAATCCTGAATCCTATTTTCATCGTTATGCCCAGCTCAGTGAAAAAGAAGCCTCAAAAATCGCTGAGGATCTTTGGCAAACAATTAATTTAAAAAATTTACAAGAAAATATATTGCCAACACGACCACGATCCAATCTCATTCTACGAAAAGGGAAAAATCATTTGGTCGAGTATGTCGCACTTAGACGACTATAAGGAACTCATAACTATGCAGCACTATCACGTTCATTTTACCTCAACGCGTATCGATAACAGTTGCCCTATCATCTTGGTAAACCAAAGAACTCTTGCCAATCTATCACTTGATGCGGCAACAACAGCATGGATAAAAGTTAATGACTTTACTGGTAAAGCAGGACAAGTACTCTTTGTTCCTCACGAAACTGGGCATTTAAAAAAAGTTTTATTTGGAATTGGCAATGGTAACGATCCCTTTATCACAGGACTTCTTTCTCAAAAACTTCCTGCTGGTCAATGGCATTTAGAAGGTACAACCTCTGATGAAATAAATGCCTATCTTGGATTAGCATTCGGTAGTTATCAATTTAATCGCTATCGTCAAAATTCTTCTTTCAAATCATTATCCATCCATGTCAATGAGGCCGTTGATCTTAATGAACTCCAACGAATTTATGAAGCTGTCTTTTTCGTCCGTGATCTCATCAATATTCCAGCCAATGATATGACCCCTGATGCTCTCGAAAAAGAAGTACGAAAACTAGGAAAAATCTACGGTGCTCATATCCAAAGTATTTGTGGAGATGATCTCTTAACCCATAACTTTCCGATGATTCATGCCGTAGGACGAGCAGGCAGTACTGCACCGCGACTGATTGAGTTACACTGGGGGCAAGAACATCATCCTAAAATAACGTTGGTAGGAAAAGGGGTAACTTTTGATACGGGAGGGCTCGATATTAAATCAGCCAATAACATGTTGCTTATGAAAAAAGATATGGGGGGCGGAGCAAACGTTTTGGGATTGGCTAAACTTATCATGGATGCCAAATTGCCTTTCCGTCTAAGTGTTTTGATTCCAGCTGTAGAAAATGCAATTTCTGCGAATGCTTACCGACCAGGTGATATTCTCAAGAGTCGTAAAGGCTTAAGTGTTGAAGTAGGTAATACAGACGCTGAAGGGCGACTTGTCCTTGCAGATGCGCTCGCCTATGGTGATGAAGAAAGTCCACAATTCATGCTTTGTATGGCTACTTTAACAGGGGCAGCGCGTATAGCATTAGGACCAGATCTTCCCGCATTTTATTGTAATGATTCAATATGGGCACAACAAATTTCTGAATCTGCTCACGCTGTTTTTGATCCTCTTTGGCCAATGCCCCTTTGGAAACCTTATCAAGAGATGTTATCATCACCAATTGCTGATCTTAACAATGTAACTGGAAATAGCTTTGCTGGCTCTATAACGGCTGCTTTATTTCTTAATTCTTTTGTTGAAAAAGCTGAACATTTTGCGCATTTTGACCTTTATGGATGGGTTCCAAAAGAAAAACCAGGATACCCTATTGGTGGATCAGCACAAACTATTCGTGCCCTTTATAATATATTTAAAAATGAAGTTTGACACACAATATCCACAAAGATAGACAATTTTGCATCTTAAAGAATAATTGCAATCGTCTTAAACTGTGTTCTTAGTTTTGTTTGAGGATAAAAACCTTACCAATAGAGTTTTCATGAGTTTGTTTAAAAGTAAGAAGTAACAAAATGGAAGCAAAAAGATGATCTCTAAAGACCCAAGACTTTATGCATTCAGAAATGATCTAGCAGATCAACGTCTTGAAACAGAAATTACAGCCCAGCGCTTTGTTCAAGGTGAAAAAAGACGTGTTAATACAGCGGTCGCTGGACTTTTTAAAGAAAATAGTAAAAAAAGTGAAAGACAAACAGAATGCTTATTGGGAGAAGAACTTCTCATTTTTGAACAAGGGGAAACGATGTCGTGGGGACAATCCCTCAAAGATGGTTATGTTGGTTATATTGATACAACAGCCCTTTGTACATCAACTATAAAACAAACGCATATAGTTTCAGTACCACGTACATTTAAATATTTACACGCTGACTTACGTGGACCAATAGTGTCCCCATTATCTATGGGAAGCAAAGTCAGTGTTGTTGATGAAATTGAAGTCCGTGACACAATGTATTCTATTCTTGAAAATGGAACAGCAATCATTACAAGCCATCTCAGCCCCATTGGACGTGTATACGAAGATTATGTCACAGTTGCAGAAACCTTTATCCGTACACCTTATCTTTGGGGTGGTGTCAGCGGTTTTGGAATTGATTGTTCGGGACTCATTCAACTCTCTATGATGATGACCGATCAAATAGTTTTACGTGACACCGATATGCAGCAAGAAACTATAGGCAGTCCTCTTACAGATACTGATAAACTTCAACGAGGCGATTTAATTTTTTGGAAAGATCATGTTGCTATTATGGTTGATCATGAAAATATTATTCATGCAAATGGTTTTTCCATGGACGTTATGATCGAGCCACTGGAAGAGGCAATTACGCGTATCGCTAAAAAAAATCAATATCCCATCGCAAAACGTCGTCCAATGCAAGAAACTTAATACATGCCTCCTATAAAAATAATTAATTGGATGTTTTTGTTATATAATAAATTGATTTATAAGGATAATTATCCATCATTCATTCTGTGTCAAGAATTCCAAATATCGTAAAATTCTCTCATTTCAAATCGGTTTTTATGTTGAATCAATCAAAATCGCTTGCTTGTTCATCACAAGCGACATTGATGTATAAGTAAGAATATCCCTTCTGAATGCTCTCAAATGCCAAAAGCTATCATAATAACATTGGGACCAGCTTACTCTTTCATAAGCGTAAGGATAGTGGTGCTCAATAGATTTTACATTATTTCCATGGGGGCTTTAACGTTATACCATTCACTAGTGCGACACGAAACGGGCTTTGGAGCATTGCGAGATGCCTCTTTTAAACAAGCTCGTGAATATACAACACAATGCCGTTCTACATTACCTAAAGAATGCCCCCCTCTTAATCAAAAGCAACATTTTTTGAAATTTTTCCTATTATCGATATCTCATGAAATAAGTACCCCTTATACCTCTCAGTGCACCCAAACCCATCTCACAATGATCCGCGTGAAAAAGCATCATTATATACTTTGCCAATTCTCAATGTTGCGATAACCCTTGGCTATTGGAGAGTTCTTTCAGCACGTATTTTATTTCTTTCTTAAATAATTTTATCCACATGACCCTCCTCACTTGGAACGTGCAAAAGAATGATTTTGATTAATTTAACATAAAACAGATTTGAAATGAAAAAAATTACGACTCTGGACTTTCCCATTCAACATAAAAATTATAAATTATCAATTTAAATCAATATATTGAATTATATTTAAACAATATTTCCTTCTTATAACACATTAAAGAAGATGATTTTTCAATACCTGAACCAATGGTTTATCAGCATCAGGCATAGGGTATTTATCAAGATCATTAACAAAAACCCATTCTAAATTTTGCCCCTCTCGTCCTTGCGCAACTCCCTCATAATGATAACAAAGATACAACGGCATCAAGAGGTGAAATGTTGTATAGCTATGGCTCGCAAACGTTAAAGGGTGTAAATTATTTGCCTGAACATACACACCGAGCTCTTCTTCTAGTTCACGAATCAATGAAATTTCTGGAGTTTCACCTTGCTCAACCTTTCCACCAGGAAACTCCCATAAACCAGCCAGCGATTTTCCTTCAGGACGCTTGGTAAGCAAAACACGATTATCTTGATCTAACAGTGCACATGCAACAACAAGAAGAAGGGGACTTTTTATATACATATCACTCTCCAATGAGAATATAAAGATAACTGTCTCTTTCTAGTATATTCCCTTACCTCAAAAAGAACGCACATATCTCATTCTCTTTTAAAAAATAATAATAGGCAGTTAAATATAGAGAGTGCATCCATTAACTTCTGTAATCGCTATTGATCATAACGTACTCTTTTGTTAAATCGCAAGACCAAATCGTCGCTGTGCTCTTACCCAAACCGATATCAACACGAATTGTGATGTGTTTACCTTGCATATAAGCACCTATTGTCTCTTCACAATACTCAGGATCTCGTACGCCATTCACGGCCACACGATGCTCACCAAACCAAATCGTCAATAGATCACGATCGACTTCAACACCGGCCTTCCCAACTGCCATAACGACCCGCCCCCAATTCGCATCTTCACCGGCAATAGCCGTTTTTACGAGCGGTGAATTTGCAATTGATAAAGCAATAGTTTTAGCTGCATTGTTTGTTGTAGCGCCCATCACATTAACCTCAATTAAATGACGAGCACCTTCGCCATCACAAACAACTTGTAGTGCAAGTTCATGCAGAAGTGCACTCAATTGTTTCACAAAAACTCCATAACGCGGATCAGATTTACTTGTAAGACGTGGAAAATGTTCTTTTCCTGTCGCAAACAACATAAGCGTATCTGAAGTTGAGGTATCGCTATCAACAGTAATTGAATTGAAAGAACCCTCAACTGCCTCTGATAACATGGATTGGAGTGCATCCGAAGAAATAGTCGCATCACTAACCACAAATGACAGCATTGTCGCCATATCAGGTGCAATCATACCAGCACCTTTTGCAATTCCATTAATGGTAACACTCTCTCCCCCACAGTCAAAAGTGCGCGTCGCAAGTTTTGGAAATGTGTCCGTTGTCATTATGGCTTTTGCAGCTTCCAACCAATTCCCCTCTTCTGCTGTCTCTGCCATACTTGGTAAAAGATTGACAATACCCGATGCATCCATTGGCTCACCAATAACACCCGTAGAAGCTATAAAAATTTCATCTCCTCTAACCTTTAAAGCGTTCGCTGCTGCACAGATGATTTCATCGGTTGTGCGCTTTCCTTTGCTTCCTGTAAAAGCATTTGCATTTCCAGAATTCACAACAACACCCCTCGCAACCCCATGAGGAAGCGATGCACGACAATGCTCTACAGGGGCAGATGGACATTTTGAACGGGTAAAAACACCGGCCACACTCACTGGCTTATCGAATATGATGAAAAGAAGATCTGTACGATCTTTATATTTGATCCCAGCTTCAGCTGTTGCTATCCGTACCCCAGATAAGGGAGAAAGCTCCTGGATCTTTTGAGGCGACAAAGGAGAAATTTTCAAAACCACAATATGCTTTCTGTAAAAATAAATGAAATAATTGCAGATCAATAACCCCTCATAGAAAACTGCTAGGCTTTTTGAACAAAACTAACCTAGCAAATTATCTATTAAAGAGGCTATCCACTTATTTTTCCTAGCTATTCCGTATCTTCTTCATCTGATGTCTCATCGGGAAGTAGCGTTCCATTTTGATGAAGCGATTCCATGATTTTTGTAACATTAGGATCAGGGTATTTCACATCTATCTTGCTACGCAAATCAACAATCAGTTCTTGATAGCGCTTTTTTATCAGCTGTGTCCGCAACATCTCTTTAACATCATCAAATGCAGGAGGTTGTTTCAAACGACGATCTTCTAATTTAATAATATGCCAACCAAAAGGACTTTCAACGGGTTGTTTAGTGTATTCGCCAATTTTTAAACCAAATGCAGCATCTTCAAAAGGCTTGACCATTTGACCATGGCTAAAATAACCAAGATCACCTCCAACAGCAGCAGAACCATCTGTTGAACTTTTCTTTGCAATCTCTTCAAAATTTTCGCCTTTATTTAAATGCTTAATGATAGATTCTGCTTCTTTTCTTGTTTTGACCAAAATATGACGCGCTTTAACCTCATCTTCTTTAGGTAAAGCAGCGACTTCTTGCTTATAAAGAGCTTCCAAATCAGTATCCGAGATTTTGTCAACAATCGCCTGTTTAAAATAAAGCTGTTGAAGAACATTGTCACGCATGACTGACATACGTTTATCGTAAGCTTCTGTCTTATCAAGACCTTTGCTTCTTGCTGCTTTTGCAAGTGCCTGCATATCTAAATAAGCTTTTAGAACCATCATACGGCGTTGTTCATCAGGAAAACGTGCTAAATTAGGATTTATTTCAAGCGCTAAATCATCCAATTGGCCTGCTGTAATATTTTTCCCATCGATAACCGCCATAACATGAGAAGGAGAAACGGCTTTTTCAGAAGTTTTCTCCAAAGTCTTTAAATCATTCGACGATGAATTCAAACCTTCTTGGGCTCTCACCCCTAAACTTGTACTTGCCAATAAAGCTGATGCTAAAAAAAGCGTGATAAAGTTAAATTTCATAAATATACTCCTTAAAAATGAAGGCAGGTTCAAGATTCCAATTTTCTTTACCATAACACTTTAACCTTTAAACATAGAGAAATAAATTAGTAATTTTATTTTAAAAAAGTATAAAATTGTCCTTTTATCTCAGTTGCTCCAATCCTATCTAATGCAGATGAAAAACATGATAATAGAGAAAAATGACATATTGTATCTTAAATTACTTTGTATTGTATCAGTTAAATAGCGTACCTAAAGTTGACATAGAGCGCTTAGCCTCTTATCTCTACTTTACAATTAAAGTGAAAAATTGCACACCAACAAGTATAATGGTACCATCTGCATTTCATGATGTCTCTAATAATATCAGATAACTTGAAGAAAATGTAGAGTATGGGGAAAGCGTATGAATTACCCAACAAGAGTGACAACAATTAAAAGAAAGGGCCAGAGATGGTCAGTTTAGGTGTTTTTGCCCGTAAGTTTTTTGGTTCAGCTCATGAGCGACGTCTCAAAGCACTCCGCCAAAAAGTTGCACAAATTAATGCTTTGGAAGAACAATTTGTAAAATTAAGTGATGAGCAGCTTTGCCAAAAAACAGATGCCTTTCGTAAACGTCTTAGTGAAGGTGAAAGTGTTGATTTGCTCTTACCAGAAGCTTTCGCAACTGTTCGTGAAGCCGCAAAACGTGTTTATGACATGCGTCCTTTTGACGTGCAACTTATTGGTGGAATGGTCCTTCACGACTGTGGTATAGCTGAAATGCGTACTGGTGAAGGTAAAACATTAATGGCAACTTTACCAATTTATCTCAATGCATTGGAAGGTAAAGGCGTTCATGTTGTGACAGTAAATGATTATCTCGCCAGTCGTGATGCTGAAACAATGGGGAAAATTTTTAGTTTTCTAGGGCTTACAACAGGCGTGATTCTTCATGATCTTGATAGTGATGCCCGCCGAGAGGCCTATGCATGCGACATCACCTATGCTACAAATAATGAACTAGGTTTTGATTATTTGCGTGATAATATGGCCTTCGATCGTAGTCAAATGGTCCAACGTGGACATCATTACGCGATTGTTGATGAAGTTGATTCGATTCTTATCGATGAAGCCCGTACACCCCTTATTATTTCTGGTCCTCTAGAAGATCGTACTGACTTCTATAACCTTATTGATACATTTATTCCTGCCTTAACTCCAGAAGACTATGAAATAGACGAAAAACAAAAAACAACGACTTTTACCGAAGTTGGTACTGAAAAAATTGAAAAAATGCTCGAACAAGCTGGACATCTTAAAGGTGAAAGTCTTTATGACATAGAAAATGTCGCTATCGTTCATCATGTCAATAATGCTCTAAAAGCTCATAAACTGTTTGCTCGCGATAAAGATTACATTGTTCGCAATGATGAAATCGTTATTATTGACGAATTTACAGGGCGAATGATGCCTGGGCGGCGTTATTCTGAAGGACTTCATCAAGCGTTAGAAGCTAAGGAGCATGTTGCTATTCAACCAGAAAACCAGACACTTGCTTCCATCACTTTCCAAAATTACTTCCGTATGTATAGGAAATTATCTGGAATGACTGGAACTGCAACAACAGAAGCCGAAGAATTCAGAAATATTTATGGTCTTGACGTTGTTGAAGTCCCTACAAATTTGCCAATACAACGTATTGATGAAGATGATGAAATTTATCGAACAGCAGGAGAGAAATATCGGGCAATTGTGCGTGATATCCGTCAAGCACACGAAAAAGAACAGCCTATTCTTGTTGGAACAACCTCTATTGAAAAGTCAGAACAATTGGCAGAGCGTTTGCGAAAAGAAGGCATTACCGATTTTAGAGTCTTAAATGCTCGCTATCACGAACAAGAAGCGTACATCATTGCGCAAGCAGGAGTTCCTAGAGCTCTCACCATCGCAACCAACATGGCAGGACGCGGTACGGATATACAGCTTGGTGGTAATGTTGAAATGCGCATCCGACAAGAGTTACAGGATATCCCCGAAGGTCCAGAGCGGACAGCTAAAATTGAAGAAATAAAAAAAGATGTTCAGAAGCTTAAAGACAAAGCTTTAGCTGCTGGTGGTCTTTACGTCATTGCGACGGAACGTCATGAAAGCCGTCGTATTGATAACCAGCTTCGTGGACGTTCTGGTCGCCAAGGCGATCCAGGTCGCTCAAAATTCTTTCTCTCTCTTCAAGATGATCTTATGCGTATCTTTGGCTCCAATCGTATGGATGGTATGCTGCAAAAACTTGGATTGAAAGAAAATGAAGCTATTATCCATCCATGGATTAATAAAGCCCTTGAAAAAGCACAAAAAAAGGTCGAAGCACGAAACTTTGAAATTCGTAAAAATCTGCTAAAATATGATGATGTCATGAATGATCAACGCAAGGTTATTTTTGAACAGCGTATGGAGATCATGAACGCAGATGATTTATCAGAAATGATCCTTGAAATGCGCAATGAAGTCGTAGAGGATCTCGTAGAGGCTTATATTCCATCAGGGACATATTCTGAAAAATGGGATGTAAAAACTCTCGAAGAAGAACTTCAACAACTCTTTAATCTTGAGCTTCCAGTAAGAGAATGGGCAAAAGAAGATGGAATTGCCGAGGAGCAGATTTTAGAGCGTGTATCAGATGCTGTTACAAAACTTGAAAATGAACGTACTGAACGCTATTCTCCAGAAGTTATGGCTTATTTTCACAAGGCAGTATTGCTCGAAACTATTGACACGTTATGGCGTGAACATCTGGTGAGTTTAGACCATTTGCGTTCTGTTGTTGGTTTTCGTGGTTATGCGCAGCGGGATCCGCTCAATGAATATAAGACAGAATCTTTTGAACTCTTTCAAAGTATGTTGAGAAATTTGCGCAGAATTGTCACTTCTAAGCTTATGCGCTTTGAAATCATTCAACAACCTACAGAACCGACCATGCCTGAGCAAACTGATGCTGCTTCTTCTGTTTTTAATGATCAAAGTCAAGAAAATGCTCCCACCTTATGGGCACGATCACAAGAAAATAGATTTGTTAATCCACAAGATCGTGACCCTAACGATGTAACCACATGGGGAAAAGTTGGACGTAATGAGCGTTGTCCTTGCGGTTCAGAGAAAAAATACAAACACTGTCATGGAGCCTTTGTTTGAAAAGCAAACTATGAAAATGAATAAAAAGCGAAATTATGAGCAAGAATTGCGCACAGCTGGTTTAAGAGTAACACGTCAACGACGAGTTATTCTTGATATTTTGGCTGATACAAATGACCATCCCAATGCATTTGAGATTTTTCAGCGTGCAAACAAAATAGATTCGAGTATTTCACTCTCAACTGTTTATCGAACCATGAAAACATTAGAAGGAAATGGAACAATTCATCGCCATAGCTTTAGTGGTGGTCCATCTCGTTTTGAGCAAGCAGATGGGCAACATCATGATCATCTCATTGATATAGAAACAGGACAAGTTATCGAGTTTCATTCTGATGTTATTGAAAAGCTGCAAGAGGAAATTGCAAAGTCCCTTGGCTATGATATTATTCATCACCGCCTTGAACTTTACGGAAAAAAAAACTCTTAAAAAAGTGATTATATATCATTAGATAAAATACCTCAGGTAAATCAAGTTTTATAAAAATTTACCTTTAAGATATAACAGTTTCCATTGGCAAAAAAATTTTTTTGCTCTATTACCCCTTTTTGTATGATGCTATACGGTAATTCATTGTCAGCATTATAACGAAAAATCATTGCAACAAAATATTATAAAAATTGTATTATGAAAAATTAGGCCAATATTATCATGGTTTCTTTGCCACAAGATCGTATGAGACAGCTTGAAAAGCGCTTTGAAATAATTGAAAGCCAAATGACGACTAATCCAAATGCTGAAACATATGTCAAATTAGCTTCTGAATATGCAGAACTACAACCCGTTATTGCCTCTATACGCGCATTAAATGCTCTTTACGGAGAGATTACAGAATTAGAAACGATTATCAATGATAAACAAACAGATATAGAGATGCGTAATCTTGCCCAAGAAGAGCTACCATTGTTATATAAAAAAGTAGAGCAATTTGAAAAAGAACTCCAGATTCTGCTTTTGCCTAAAGATGTTGCTGATGAAAAAAACGCTATTGTTGAAATTCGAGCAGGAACAGGTGGATCAGAAGCAGCACTTTTTTCCGGTGATCTTTTCCGTATGTATGAACGTTATGCCCATGCTCACCATTGGAAAGTAGAAGTTATTTCACTCAGTGAGGGAGAAGTTGGCGGATATAAAGAGATTATTGCTACTATCTCAGGAAAAGGTGTCTTTTCTAAATTGAAATATGAATCAGGGGTTCATCGTGTGCAACGCATCCCCGAAACAGAAACCGGTGGACGTATCCATACATCTGCTGCTACCGTTGCAGTCCTTCCGGAGGCTGAAGAAATTGATATTGATATTCGCCCTGAAGATATTCGTATTGACACAATGCGTGCATCTGGAGCAGGAGGACAGCATGTTAATACAACGGATTCAGCTGTTCGTATCACGCATATTCCAACAGGAATTATGGTCGTACAAGCAGAAAAATCACAACATCAAAACCGAGCACGAGCCCTTCAAATTTTACGGGCACGCTTATTCGATATCGAACGACAAAAAGCGGAAAGTGAACGTTCAGCTTCTCGTAAAAGCCAAGTTGGTTCTGGTGATCGTTCAGAACGTATTCGTACCTATAATTTTCCACAAGGACGTGTCACGGATCACCGTATTAATCTAACCTTGTATAAGCTTGATCGCATTCTAGAGGGAGATCTTGATGAGCTTCTTCATGCACTCATCTCAGATCATCAAACAACACTGCTGATGGAAATGGATAATAATTGAGAAAATATTCTTTCAAGAATGTCATCCAACAAATGCAAGAAAAATTGCGCACGAAAGGAATTGCTGAAGCCGATCTCGATGCGAAAATACTCGTTGAATGGATAACAGGAATAAATGCTGCTGAAAGAATTTCTAAACCAGATATGCATCTGTCTTCTGAGCATATTATACAAATAGAACAGGCTTTACAACGGCGTATTGCAGGCGAACCCGTCTATCGTATTATAGGAGCACGAGAATTTTATGGTATATCTTTTACATTGTCTCAAGAGACGTTAGAACCTCGTCCTGATACAGAAACGCTGATAGATCTTGTTCTCCCTTTTCTCCAAAAACAGGTCGAAAATTCGGGAAGAACAACATTCCTTGATATGGGAACAGGAAGTGGCGCCATTGCCATTACACTCCTTAAACAAATTCCCCAATCCTATGCGGTGGCAGTCGATATTTCTGAAGATGCCCTTAAAACAGCGAAAAAAAATGCAAAGAATGCTGAAGTAGCACACCGCTTCACACCTCTTCTTAGCGACTGGTTTGATGCCGTCGCAGATCGCTTTGATTTCATTGTTTCCAATCCACCTTATATTCCCGCACAAGATATCAAAAAACTTGCAAAAGAAGTGCGCTTACATGACCCATTGCGCGCCCTGATAGGAGGGGAAGATGGACTTTATTTTTATCGAAAACTCGCCCATGAAGCAGCCAACTACTTAAAAGAAAACGGCTATGTCGCTGTTGAAATTGGTTACTCTCAAGAAAATGAAGTCTGCAATTTATTTAAAAAAAATGGTTTTCAATGTTTAGAAGTGCGTAAAGATCTAAGTGGAATACCCCGCGCACTTCTATTTGCATGCAAACATTAAAATTCCCAATCATCATCCGTGGTAGCAACCGCCTTGCCAATGACATAAGAAGAACCTGCCCCTGAAAAAAAGTCATGATTTTCGTCAGAGTTTGGTGATAAAGCTGCCAAAATAGCGGGATTAACACGACAAACCTCAGGGGGAAAAAGAGCTTCAAAACCTAAATTCATTAAAGCCTTGTTAGCATTATAATGAAGAAAAATTTTAACATCTTCTGTCAATCCAAGTGCATCATAAAGATCTTCAGTATATTTGCACTCGATATTATAAAGGTCAAAGAGCAGGTTAAAAGCAAAATCTTTAATTTCTTGTCTTTTGGCTTCATCAAGCTTTGCAAAGCCCAATTGGAATTTATAACCTATATAATAACCATGGACTGCTTCATCACGAATGATTAATCGAATGAGATCTGCTGTATTGGTCAACTTAGCGCGACTGGCCCAATACATGGGCAAATAAAAGCCAGAATAAAATAAAAAGCTTTCCAGCAAAGTCGAAGCAATTTTTTTCTTAAGTGGATCATTTGCTTCATAACGCTCAAGTACTAATCTAGCCTTTTTCTGCAAATGAATATTTTCTTCTGACCATCTAAACGCATCATCAACCTCTACCGTCGAACAAAGGGTTGAAAAAATAGAGGAATAAGAACGTGCATGAACCGCTTCCATGAAAGCAATATTCGTCAACACTGCCTCCTCATGCTCTGTTATTGCATCAGCCAGAAGCGAAATGGCTCCTACGGTGTTTTGAATTGTATCTAAAAGCGTTAGTCCTGTAAAAACACGAATTGTTAATTTACGTTCTTCATCTGTTAAGCTTGACCATGAGGGAATATCATTGGAAAGTGGAACCTTCTCAGGTAACCAAAAGTTCCCAGTTAAGCGGTTCCATACTTCAAGATCTTTCTCATCATGTAATCTATTCCAATTAACAGCGCACACAACAGGATTTTTGGTTGTAATCTTTGTCATATGATGATCTCCTATAAACTACACGAAACACAGCCATCAACTTCTGTTCCACTCAACGCTACTTGCCGTAATCGTACATAGTAAATACTCTTTATACCCTTTTTCCAGGCATAAATTTGTGCGCGGTTAATATCACGTGTGGTAGCGGTATCAGGAAAAAATAATGTTAATGAAAGACCTTGATCAACATGCTGTGTTGCAGCAGCATAGGTATCTATAATTTTTTCAGGACCAATCTCATAAGCATCTTGGTAAAAATTCAAATTCGTATTATCCATATAAGGAGCGGGATAATAAACCCGCCCAATTTTTCCCTCTTTGCGAATTTCAATTTTTGAAGCAATTGGATGAATAGAAGAAGTAGCATGATTAATATAGGAAATAGATCCCGTAGGGGGAACTGCCTGCAAATTGCGGTTATACAGCCCATACTCAATGACTAATTTTTTGAGTTCCTGCCAATCCTTTTGATCTGGGATAACAATATTATTCCGTGCAAAAAGCTCTTGCACAAGCGCAAATTGCGGTTTCCATTCTTTTTCAATATATTTTTCAAAAAAACGTCCATCTGCATAAGCTGATTTTTCAAACCCAGCAAACATTTCTTGACGTTCACGTGCAATCAAATTGGAAGCCCGTATAGCGTGATATGTCACAATATAAAAATAGATATTGGTAAAATCAATCGCTTCTGGAGACCCATAATAGATCTGCTCACGTGCTAGAAACCCATGCAAATTCATTTGTCCCAAACCAATCGCATGACTTTCAGCATTGCCTTTCGCAATGGAAGGCACACAGGCAATATTGCTCATATCCGAAACCGCAGTAAGAGCACGAACAGCAGATTCCACGGTCTGTCCGAAATCAGGACTTTCCATTGCTTTGGCAATATTCATGGATCCAAGATTACAGGATATATCACTTCCAATCGTTCGATAAGTTAAATCTGTCTCCAGTTCACTCGCCTCACTCACCTGCAAAATTTCTGAACATAAATTGCTCATACTTATGCGCCCAGCTATCGGATTCGATCGATTAGCAGTATCCTCAAATAAAATATAGGGATAACCCGACTCAAATTGAATTTCCGCTAATGTCTGGAAAAAAACGCGTGCACTTATTTTCTTTTTACGAATTTTTGCATTATCAACAAAAGAACGATAATGCTCCGTTAAAGAAATATCGCTAAAGGGCTTCCCTATCACACGCTCGATATCATAAGATGAGAAGAGATACATATCCTCATTATTCCGTGCAAGCTCAAAAGTAATATCAGGAATAACGACACCAAGCGAAAGCGTTTTGATTCTAACTTTTTCATCAGCATTTTCACGCTTTGTATCCAAAAACTTCATAATATCTAAATGGTGGGCATGCAAATAAACAGCACCAGCCCCCTGTCGGGCCCCAAGCTGATTGGCGTAAGAAAAAGAATCTTCCAAGAGTTTCATCACCGGTAAGACTCCTGAGGACTGATTTTCTATTTGCTTAATTGGTGCCCCAGCTTCCCGCAAATTCGTTAAACAAAGCGCCACACCTCCACCACGTTTTGAAAGCTGCAAAGCCGAATTAACCGCACGACCTATCGATTCCATATTATCTTCAACACGTAGCAAAAAACACGAAACCAATTCACCACGTTGTTTTTTCCCAGCATTTAAAAATGTCGGTGTAGCCGGTTGAAACCGGCCTGTAACAATTTCATCCACAAAATTTTCAGCAAGAGATTTATTTCCTTGTGCCAAATATAAAGCTACAAGACAGACGCGATCTTCATAACGTTCAAGATAACGTTTCCCATCAAAAGTCTTCAGTGTATAACTGGTATAATACTTAAATGCGCCTAAAAAGGTGGGAAAACGAAACTTAAATGCATAAGCACGTTTAAAAAGTTTTTTAATAAAAGAAAAATCATAAAGATCAAATAAAGCTTTTTCATAATAACCTTCTTCTATTAAGTAATCTATTTTTTCCTTCAGGTTATGAAAAAAAACTGTATTTTGATTAACATGCTGAAGGAAATACTGCCGTGCGGCAAGTCGATCCATATCAAATTGAATATGACCATTTTCATCATAAAGATTAAGCATTGCATTCAGCGCATGATAATCAGTAATCTGATCCGATTTCTGCGATTGTCCTATACCAATTGTTTCCAAAATCTTTCCAATCCCTTTTTTACATAAAGAACGTCTTCATCAGTTCCACGCAGCTCAAAACGATAAAGGCAAGGTACACAACATTTTTCAGCAATGATTTTACTTGCTAAATTATAATAACAACCAAAATTACGATTCCCACCACCAATGACACCACGAATTAATTTTCGGTTCTCAACTTCATTAAGAAAATGGATAACGGCTTTCGGCACTGCTCCTCTTCCTTCACCATCTGCATATGTAGGAACAATCAGTACATAAGGTTTACCAACCAATGCAGAAGGCTTTCTTTTATCAATTTTGAAGAGTCGTTGACCAAGTTGCGAGACAAAATGTTCTGTATTACCCGTTGCACTCGAATAATAAACAATAAGCCCCATTAAGCACAAAGACCACTAATCATATCTGGTCTAAAACCAGACCAATGATTTTCACCACAAACAACAACAGGAACCTGACGATACCCCAGAGATTGAACAAAACTGTATGCTTGTTCATCACAAGAAATATCAACAACCCGATAATGAATGCCTTTTGCATCAAAAGCGCGGCGTGTAGCATCACATTGGACACAAGATGGTTTGCTATAAATAGTGATCGACATTTTCTTCAACTTTCACAATTCCAAACAATCAACCCTAAAAGGTCAATCTAATAATTTTATAAGTACTCAAGAATAACAAAAAACAGAAATTGTACGCAAAACATGTGGTTATTTTCAAATAGTACATAGCTTCCTGAACATAACAGAATTCCTCATCAAATAACTTCAAAGACTATGATGAGAATAAGCGATTATTCTATAACTTAAATGGCAACCCCCCCCAGTTATAAACAATCTTTTGCTTGCATTACAATTCCCTCCTGCTGTCTAAAAAACTAACGTTCTAAACTACCGTTTTTCAAGAGCTCTGTTTTACTCTTTTTCGGCAAAAATCAATTACAAAAACGAAAGGAATCCTTCCAAAAGAGATCCTTCAGCAAAAGCACTGCTATGCCCTTGGTCAATAAACTCTTTACAATAATGGAAATAACTTAGATACCAAACGAAACACACTAACACCCTCTCTTGTGCTTATTTAGAATCACCAATCATTTTGATACTATATATAGTATATACTCTCTCTCTTTCGTCAAGGTGAATTCAATTATTATTTTTAATTTTCCACGATCTTCACACTAAAATTTTCAGTCCTCAAAATTATGTAATAATATAACATTTTATTGACAAACGTTATATTATTACATAGTTTCCAAAATAATAAGCAACGATGGTAAAAAATATGGATCTGCACTTCAATAAGACAACATTAGGCTATGGAAATAGAATAGCAATAAAGAACTTTTCAGCGAAGTTAAAAGCTGGTTCATTGGTCGCAATAACAGGTGATAATGGCGCTGGAAAATCGACACTGCTAAAAGCCATCGCCGGATTGATTAAACCTCTTAAGGGAAAAATTACAAAACCAAAAAAAAGCCGCATTGCTTATCTTTCTCAGCAATGTGATGTAGATCAAACATTTCCAATTGATGTGAAAACGCTTGTAAAAACAGGGCTGTGGTCTTTTTGTGGATTATGGAAAAGCCAGCGCCCTTATGATTCTCAGATTCAAAATGCGCTTGAAATGGTTGGGCTTACAGAACTCGCACCCCGTTCGCTTGAAACATTATCAGGCGGGCAATTACAACGCGCTCTTTTCGCACGTATCATTGTGCAAGATGCCAATATTATTTTGCTTGATGAACCTTTTAATGGTGTAGATCATAAGACCCAAAAAGACCTTCTTGCACTGATCACATACTGGCAACAGCAAGGACGCACAGTTCTCACAGCACTCCATAACCCTCTCATCGTGCAAGAATTTTTCCCCCAAATGATTCAAATTAATCAACAAAACGCCTTTTATGGAGAAACAACCCAGTTTTTAAACAACACTATTCATCACGTTATGCCACCTCTCACCTCCAATTCTTTTCCTATTAGCACACAAAAACAAAATCTTCCTATCAATGATCCTCTCTTTCTTAGGTTATAAGACGTGTATGCATTTTTTCTTGCTCCCTTTGTTGATTTCCAATTTATGCAAAACGCCCTTATCGGTTCTATTTTCCTGTCTATTAGCGCTTGTCCTGTTGGTGTATTTTTGATGCTCCGTGGAATGAGCTTGACAGGAGATGCTATCTCTCATGCCATTCTTCCTGGTGTTGCAACTGCTTTTCTGATTTGTGGCTTTTCCCTCATATCTATGACACTTGGTGGCATCTTCGCTGGTATTATTGTCGCTTTAGCAACCATTTTAATTTCACGAAATAGCTTTCAGAAAGAAGATGCATCCATGACTGTCTTTTATCTTATTGCACTCGCGGCAGGTGTCATTATTATCTCACTAAAAGACTCAACAATTGAGCTGCTTCATCTCTTATTCGGATCGGTTCTTGCACTTGATGCACAAGCCCTCTGGTTAATCACTACTATAATGCTGATTACACTATGCAGCCTTTGTATTTTTTGGCGTGCACTCGTTTTAGAAAGCTTTGACCCCCTCTTTTTTAAATCACTCTCTCCATTGAGTAAATATATTCATATTTCATTGCTTGGACTTGTGGTGTTGAATCTGGTTGGAGGATTTCAATCA
Organism: Bartonella sp. MU37NMGALS; assembly: GCF_042194015.1. NCBI lineage: Bacteria > Pseudomonadati > Pseudomonadota > Alphaproteobacteria > Hyphomicrobiales > Bartonellaceae > Bartonella > Bartonella sp. MU37NMGALS. Next base: position 44,370 of record NZ_JBHIML010000004.1, on the reverse strand, counting down.
CTAGGAACATTACTTTCCGTTGGCATTATGATGATTCCAGCTATTACAGCCCGTTTTTGGTTTTCACGGCTAGGCCCTATTTGCGCACTTTCCACTCTTTTTGGAATCATTTCTAGCGTATGTGGTCTCCTGCTTTCTTTTCATCTTTCACTTCCCTCCGGCCCTGCGATCATCATTGCCGCAGGATTTATTTATCTTTTTTCCTGCTTGATAAGTCCACGTGGACTTATTGTAACATGGTTTCCCCACCTCTTTTATACCTCCTCACTTTAAGGAAAAAAATGTGCCTAAGTTTGCTCAAAAATTTGTTCTTCTTGGAGCTTTATTGCTTTCTTTTTCTCCATTTTCTGCTTCTGCAAACAATAAAATCAAAGTTGTTGCGAGCTTTTCTATTCTCGCAGATCTCGTAAAAAATGTAGGAGACAACCATATCTCTATGACCACTTTTGTAGGTCCCAATGCAAATACCCACACTTATGAACCTACCCCCCATGATGTTCAAGCTCTTAGAAATGCTCAAATTATTTTCATCAACGGACTTCATTTAGAAGGATTCATTGATCGCCTCATTACAGCAAGCGGTACAAAAGCACTTCTTGTCAAAGTTAGCGCTAACATTCCCTCCCTCAAAATGAAAAATCAAGAACATAACGCCCATCATCACCACAGCGTTATTGATCCACATGCTTGGCAAACAATTCCCAATGTCAAAATCTATGTGAAGAATATCGCTGCTGCTTTTTGTAAAATCGATCCACAATCCTGCACAAGCTACAAAAAAAATGCCGAAACCTACATCCAAAAACTTAAAATAGCACAAGATACCCTGAAAACAAAAATTACTACCATCCCTAAAGATAAACGTATCATTATCACATCTCATGACGCCTTTGGCTATTTTGCAAAAGAATACGGTTTTACTATCCTCGCCCCTCAAAGTGCTTCAACAGAAGCTGAAGCAACCGCAGCCGATGTTGCTAAACTTATCAAACAAATTAAGGCGAATAAAGCAGCTGCACTATTCGTTGAAAATATCTCTAATCCCCGTCTCATAAAACAGATTGCAAAAGAAACAGGTTTGAAAATTGGTGGGACACTTTATTCTGATGCACTGTCAAATAAAAATGGCCCCGCAGCAACTTATCTCGATATGATGGAACATAATGTGAATACCATCATTGATGCCATCACAAAACATTAAGATCTTCTACAAAAGAGATAAAAAGCTGAATACAGCACTGAACCGTCTTCATATTTGTCTCAAACATACTGTTGTATAAAGTTTAGGTTGGTTTATAAGCAACAAAAAAGTACGCACTTTATAAGAATGCAATATCATAAAACCATTAATAGACTGGCAATATATTAAAAAAATATATCAGCTTTTATAAAATGCTTTGCAAAACAACAAGATAACTGTCTTTGTCCCTGCTAATTCTTATAGGTATTCGCACCAATCCCTTATGTCATATTCATAAAGATCTATCTAAGGATGATCTATAGGCAATTTTTTAACTCAAGAATATAGAAAATTTGATGGGATGTTACAGATGTGTTTCATCTGCTTTTATCATTAAAAGTAATGAAAATTTTAAAACAAGCGCGCCTTCTATCTCTCAGTGATTTCTTTTGCAACTGACCAGATACCCTAGCTGAAAATTGCATAGTGATTTACATGAGAAAAAATAAAAGCTTCTTATAGAAGCTCTGAAACCATTTAAGATCATATGGTCAGCGGTAAAATAAAATATGCCTATTCTCGTACAGGCTATTTAGAACAGCGTCATATTTTTTGGATCAAATAGACTTCTTATGTTAGGGATCAGAGCTAAGATATGGGGCGCATCCCCTCTCATCTGTGAATTATTGGTTCCCTCTATTTCCCTCATTTACTTTTTATAAGATACATAAATTATTACATCAAGAAACATATAGTTAATGAATGGTTATTTTATATTGATATTTTTTATAATGAAAATGATTTTATTATGTTTGAGGTTTGAAAATAATATTCTTCTTACAGACCGTGAAAATGCAAATTTTCTTCATATAAATATTTTGACACTCTCAGCGCCATGGAACAATAGATCATTACCAAAACTTTTAAAATTTTGTTTTTAATCCCATCGGGTACAACCTGATTTTGTAAATGTAATCGAGAAAGTCAAAACACAACATTATCATGACGCAACATAAAAGAAAGTCGTGTCACATCAATTAATGCTTACTTATTATTTGTGCGCTTTCCAGTGTTTTTATTAAAAGTATGAAAATTCTGATGAGCGACAGTGAAACTTAGTTTTTGACCATAGTCGTGTGTCAAGCGTTCTTTTATTTCAATCGTAAAGATGATATCATTCCAACGCGTTAAAACATGGCAACCTGTTCCAATAGGCTTGATAAGCTCAATTTTTGTGTGAAAGACAGGTCCTTTATCTGGATGTTCGCCCAATAAGATTATTTCAGGTCTGAATGCTAAAAGATCAGTTTCTTCATCATAAGAAAATGAATGCCCTAAATGTTGTTCTAAGACATGGCGATCAAGAAAATTCATAGGAGGAGAACCAATAAAATCAGCAACAAATGTTGTTGCTGGAGTGTCGTAAATTTCCATTGGTGTTCCAATTTGCTCGATAGCTCCTTTATTCAAAACGACTATTCTATCAGCTAATGTCATAGCTTCTAGTTGATCATGGGTAACATAGAGGCTGGTCGTTCCTAGTGAACGCTGTAGTGTTTTTATTTCAATACACATTTGCGCCCGCAATTTTGCATCAAGATTTGAAAGAGGTTCATCAAAGAGAAAAACACGGGGTTGGCGTACAATTACACGCCCCATTGCAACACGCTGACGTTGTCCTCCTGATAATTGTCGTGGCTTACGATCCAGAAATGATTCTATCTCCAAAAGTTTTGCAGCATGTGCGATGCGTTTTTTAATTTCTTCTTTAGGGGTTTTACGATTTTTAAGACCATATTCTAAATTTCCACGAACTGTCATATGGGGATAAAGAGCATAATTTTGAAAAACCATAGCAATATCACGATCAGCTGGTTCACGATCATTGATGCGTTCGTTATCAATACATAATTCACCTGAGGTAACTTGTTCAAGTCCTGCTATAATACGCAATAAGGTTGATTTCCCGCACCCTGAAGGACCAACAAGAACAAGAAGTTCTTTATCAGCAACAGTTAAGTTTAAATCATCAATGACCAGAATGCCGTTGTCATACCGTTTTTTTATATTTGATAACTGGATTATGGCCATAATTACTTCTCCGTTTCAATAAGGCCTTTGATAAAAAGCCGTTGCATGAAGATAACAACAAGAACAGGGGGAACCATGGCAACAACCGATACTGCCATGAGTATATTCCATTGAGGATCATGTTGAAGTGATTCGACAATAAGCTGTTTTAAAATAATAAGGATCGTTTGATGCTTTTGATCCGTTGTGATGATAAGAGGCCAGAGATATTGTATCCATCCATAAATAAACATAATGATAAATAAAGCAGCGATATTGCTTTTGCTGAGAGGAAGAAGAATATCCTTAAAAAATTTAACTGGACCTGCACCATCAACACGTGCCGCCTCTAAGAGTTCATCTGGAATAGTCAGAAAAAACTGACGAAATAAAAATGTAGCGGTTGCAGATGCAATAAGTGGAATAATCATTCCACTATAGGTGTCGATCATCCCCAATTTCGCAACAACCTCATAGGTTGGAAGAATACGAACTTCGACAGGGAGCATTAATGTAACAAAAATAAGAACAAAAGCAGTTTTTCGGAAGGGAAAACGCATGTAAACAATTGCATAAGCAGATAAAAGTGAAATAATAATTTTTCCAATACTAATCCCAAGAGCCATAATGAGTGAATTCATTAAGAGTGGCCAGAGGTTGGGCAAACCGAGTTGTGCAAGGCCATCACCAAAGATTGTTTTATAATTTTCCAAAGTATATTTCCCAGGTAAGAGAGGAAGTGTTCCTGAGTTGAATGCTGCTGAACTATGGGTTGATGCAATGATAGCAACATAAACTGGAAAGCAAATAATGATAATACCAACAATGAGAGTAATATGGGTTAGAAATTTCAAAACAGGGCGATTTTCAACCATAATTTACTTCCTAATATTGTACACGGCGCTCAATCCAGCGAAACTGAATAAAGGTTAAGACAATAACCATCAACATCAATATTGTTGATTGTGCTGCGGATGCACCGATTATTTGATTTCTAAAGCCATCGTCATATACTTTATAGACAAGGATGCTCGTTGCACGCGCAGGACCTCCAGAAGTTGTATTATCAATAATACCAAAAGTATCAAACATAACATAATTGACATTGACAATAAGAAGGAAAAACGTCGTTGGTGAAATTTGCGGAAAGACCACAGTCCAAAATCGTTTAAAGGGACCAGCACCATCAATGGCGGCTGCTTCTATTTGAGAACGTGGAACAGACTGAAGACCTGTAAGAAAAAAGAGAAAATTGTAAGAAATTTGTTTCCAACTAGCAGCTATAACAATAAGAATCATTGCTTGAGTGCCATTAATACGATAATTCCATAGCACCCCTACTTTCTCGAGAAGAAAAGGGATAATTCCGATAGTGGGATGAAAGATAAACAGCCATAATATACCTGCCAATACTGGAGCAACAGCATAGGGCCAGAGCAAAAGCATTGTATAAGCCTTTTTTGCACGGATGACACGATCAACACAGACAGCTAAGAGAAGTGATATTGTCATTGAAGCGACAGTAACTGAGATGGAAAATACTGCGGTTGTAAGAAGTGATTGCCGATAAGTAGGATCAGAAAGAACAGTTAGATAATTTTCTAAACCAATAAAGGTTGTTGTAAAGCCAAAAGGGTCTTCACGCTCAAAAGATGATTTTATTGCTTGAGCAGCAGGCCAGAAGAAAAACAAAAAAGTCACAAGAAGCTGAGGAAAAAGCAGTCCGTAAGAAAGTAGACTATTTTTAAAATATGCATGTTTTTCTTGCATTCGTAGGACTCTTTAAATGTAGAGACTTAAAAAAGATAAACAAAAAGAACTCAACTGTTTTTGTTGAGTCTTTAATGTTTAACAATAAACGAAATTAATGATTAGATTTTTCAAATTCACGCAAGAGTTTATTTCCACGTTCAACGGTCTCATCTAAAGCATCTTTCGGTGTTTTTGAACCACTAAGAACAGCTTCCAACTCTTGATCAAGAATGGCACGGATTTGTGGTAAATTACCAAATCTTATCCCTTTCGAGTTAACTGTTGGTGGATTAAGATTAATCTGTTTGATAGCTATATCTGCACCTGGCGTTTTTTCATAAAAATGCTGTTTTTTGCTCAATTCATAAGTCGCTTTTGTGGTTGGAAGATAACCTGTTTCCTGATGCCATTTTGCTTGATTTTCTGTTTTTGAAAGAAATTTAAGAAAAGCAGCTGCCCCTGCATATTCCTCTGGAGTATGGCCCTTAAACGCCCAAATAGAAGCTCCCCCAATAACTGAATTTTGGGGTGTTCCTTCTGCATCCTTATAGTACGGCAGCATACCAACTCCCACATCAAACTGAGCTTCAGAAACAATTCCAGCATGTGATCCTGAAGATTGCATAAAAATTGCACAATTTTGTGCCATAAACATTGGTGTTGAATCCAAAGCACCTGCTGGACCACCATAACGGAAAATACCTTGATCAGACCACTTTTTCAGGTCAGTCCACATACGCACTTGTAAAGGTCCATTAAATGTAAGTTCTGAATCAAGTCCTTTAAAGCCATTTTCCTTCGTTCCAAAAGGAACATTATGCAACGCTGAAAAATTTTCTATACCAATCCATTGAGCGGCATAAGCCATTGTAAAACCACAAGTTGCTGCTTTAGTCTCAAGAATTTTTTTGGAAAAGTCTTCTATATCTTGCCATGTTCTAGGAGGCTGTTCTGGATCAAGCCCTGCTTTTTTAAAGATATCTTTGTTATAATAAAGAATGGGAGTTGAAATATTGAATGGCATAGAAACGATACGTCCCTGTTCATCGGAGTAATAACCACTAATAGCAGGGAAATAATCTGTAGGATCAAATTCTTTTTTTGTATCAGCCATAAGTTGATAAAATGGATAGATTGCGCCTTTTGCAGCCATCATAGTTCCAGTACCAACGTCATAAATTTGAGCAAGCACTGGCTGTTTCTTTCCACGAAATGCCGCAATAAGTGAAATCAACCCCTCTTCATATTCGCCACGAAATGAAGGAACAACCTTATACTCAGATTGACTTGCATTAAAATCGTTAATGAGACTTTCAGTTTGCTTTCCTAATTCACCACTCATAGAATGCCAAAAGCTGATTTTTGTCTGCGCAAAACTTGCTGTTATTCCCGCTGTGGACATTATGATAGCAACCGTGGCCGCTATGGAAAGATAAAAACGACTCATGGTTCATCCTTTCTGAAGTGATGGAATACAAACTACCCCTAAATTTATAGTATTACACATGAACATGCTATGACAGTTTTATTTCAGAAATACATTCTCTCATTTAAACAGGAACCACAAAAAGGTCAAATGAATTTGTTAAATTTATTCGTTTTCTTTTATAAACTTTCTTATGTATTAACGAGATACGCGTTTATAACTATCTGAAAAAAATGAGATGGCTTAAATAAGCACAGTCACTTGGTAAAAAGATATAGATCGTAAATGTCATTCAATGGCTATTTTAATATCTGGATTTACTTTTTTAAAAAGAATTGTTTATTCTTTTGTTATTTGTCTTACAATTTCGGCTTATAACTTTAACACGATGTTGCTACTGAATTTAACGAAGAGACAAATAGAATTTTTCTTAAAATTAAGAAAATCATTTTGAAGCGCTTAATAGTCTCCTTCCTTATAGTGAGATCACGCCCCTCATGCAAAACAAAATGACATTGTATGACCAATTTCCATGCTGTTAAAAAAATCTTTCAACACATCTACATTTCATGATAGCGCCTATAAAATAAGCTATAAAACCTCTCCACTAAAGTATATAAGACTTTTTGCATGCTATCATTTTCACTTCATAAAAGTGCAAAACGACATCATTATATGAGATCCTAATGCTTTAACAAGTCTTGCATTTTAAATACGTTAAATGAATATTTTTATTCTTTTTTCAATAATTTTTTATCCACACACCAACCCTGCTTGTAATGTGCAAACGAATGATTTTGATTGATTCATTGTAAAAAGATTCGAAATAAGAGAATCCTACGTATTAAAGTCTCTTATTCACATGAATAAACTATTAATTATCATTATAAATCAATGTATTATTGTTATATATTCGATATTTTTTCTTCTTTCATTACGCTAGCTTTATGAGGATATATAGTTCTCTTTGTATTGATGTATTTTTTACCTTTGCGCACGCAATTGCAATGCGAGATCAGGTTGATCTGTCGTAATATAATGTACAGGCATGTCAAGCCAATGTGATAACCGAGCTTTTCCATTAATTGTCCATACCCCTACAGTAAAACCAGCCTCAAGAGCTGATTCAATAAAGTCCTGTGAAACAATAGAGCCATCTAAACTTAGATCAGAATAACCTAATTGCTTCCATTCAGAAAAATGACGGTACATATCACCTTCAAAATTATCAACACATGGACCAGATGATATTCCTGCTTCAATAAAAGGACGAAGGATCAAAGGATCAAAACTAATTGCAGAAACCCGTTCTGATAAATTTCGGCTTTTTATTAGCGCAAGCGCTTTTTGGGATAATATTGTTTCACGCTCCACTTCACCACATGTCTTGATTTCAAGATGCAATGCGATATTCGTTGGTGTTAAAAGATCAAGCACCTCTTCTAATAAGGGAGGTGCTTCTTGGCTTCCTTTTACGCAGAGTTGTTTGCGTGTTTCATTATCAATGTCGTGAATATACCCCTTTTTTCCAACCAATTGGTCTAGACGAAAGTCGTGAAAGACAACCACTTCACCGCTTCTCAGCAAATGAACGTCGCACTCAACTTCATCAACACCTAACGCTATAGCATTATTAAATGCCGAAAGAGTATTTTCAGGATAAAGATGAGCTCCACCACGGTGTGCAACAATTTTTTTCTCAGACATGCAAAATTCCACACTTCTCAATTTTAAACGATATTAGCGTACAGATTGCCAGATACCGGCTTATATCATATGAAAATACACAATCATTTTTAAATGATTTTTTCTACACTTTTCGAATATCAAACCCTCAGTCATATTTTATTCTTAAAAAGACTTATCCTTCATTTTAATTATTCCCATTCAATAGTGCTAGGAGGCTTTGAGGTTACATCATATACAACACGATTAATCCCTCTAACTTCGTTAATAATACGTGCTGCCGTCTTACTTAAAAACGCCATATCATAGGGATAAAAATCAGCAGTCATTCCATCTACAGATGTGACGGCGCGAAGAGCACAAACAAATTCATAAGTGCGACCATCCCCCATCACGCCAACAGTTTGAACAGGAAGAAGAACAGCAAAAGCTTGCCAAATTTCGTCATAAAGACCAGCTTTACGGATTTCCTCAAGATAGATAGCATCTGCTTCACGTAGAATTTCTAATTTTTCACGGGTTACAGTACCTGGACAGCGAATTGCAAGACCTGGACCTGGAAAAGGATGGCGACCAATAAACTGCTCTGGTAATCCTAACTCTCGCCCTAGCAAGCGAACCTCATCCTTAAAGAGCTCACGCAACGGTTCTACAAGTTTCATATTCATCTGTTCTGGTAGCCCACCCACATTATGATGACTTTTAATGGTTACCGTTTTACCAATAGCAGACACACTCTCAATAACATCTGGATAAAGCGTCCCTTGTGCTAAAAACTCTGCACCTCCTATTTTTTTAGTTTCTTCTTCAAAAACTTCAATAAAAAGGCGACCAATCGTTTTGCGCTTTTTTTCTGGGTCTGTCTCACCTTCTAAAGCATTAAGAAATATATCGGCAGCATTAACGTGAATAAGCTCTATATTATAATGATCACGAAAGAGCGTGAGAACTTCTTCTGCTTCATTCTTGCGCATCAGCCCATGGTCTACCAAAATGCATGTCAGTTGATCTCCTATAGCTTCATGAAGGAGTACCGCTACAACAGATGAATCCACTCCCCCTGAAAGACCACAAATCACACGACTTTTCCCAACTTTTTGTCGTATCGTAGCAATTGCCTGCTCACGATAAGAAGCCATTGACCAACTACCTTTAATAGCAGAGATTTTATGAATAAAATTTTGCAAAAGTTTTGTACCATCTGGTGTATGGATAACTTCAGGATGAAACTGTACTGCATAAAAATGCCTTTTTTCATCAGCAATAGCCGCATAGGGAGCTCCGTTTGAGGTCCCTATGACATGAAAACCTTCTGGTAAAGCTGCCACACGGTCACCATGGCTCATCCATACTTGATAACAAGAACCTTTTTCCCACACTCCATCAAAAAGGGCACTCTCTTCTTGCACTTTCAAAAAAGCACGCCCAAATTCACGCTCATGTCCAGCTTCAACCTTTCCTCCAAGCTGAACACACATGACTTGTTCACCATAGCAAATACCCAGAATCGGAATACCCACCTCAAAAATTTCCATTGGAGCACGCGGAGAGCCCTCATCAATAACGGAATAAGGACTCCCTGATAAAATAATAGCTTTAGGATTTATGCGGCGCACAGCTTCTAAAGCTAATTGAAAAGGAGCAATTTCACAATATACCCCCATTGCTCGTACCCGTCGTGCAATAAGTTGTGTAACTTGTGAACCAAAGTCAATAATAAGAACAGTGTCTGGATGCGATATGCTCATAGAAAACCAATCAACAATTGTAAAAGAAAACTCATGAGAGTTATGATTCAATCTTTCTCTTTTCACAAGCCTGTTTTCTTAAGAAAAAGATTATTCTCATAAAATTTATGATAAAAAATGCAAAAATATAGATCAATGTTTTTTTTGCAACACAGATAAAAAGAACCCATCTGTTTGTGTTGTGGCTGGCGACAAAGTAAGTCCATAATTTGAAAAAACTGGTTGCACAGGAGAAAAACTAAAATGTTTCTGCCAAAGCGCTGGCATATCTATTGGAGCAAAATGAGAATGTTGTTGAAGGAAATGGGAAATTTGTTTCTCATTTTCATCTGTAAAAAGAGAACAGGTAATATAAACTAGGCGCCCCTTTGGCTTAAGATAAGCTATCGCTTCATTCAAAATAGCCCTCTGTTCTGTTTGGCGTTGTTTCACCTGTTCTAATGTTAAACGCCATTTCGCATCTGGACGACGACGCCATGTTCCTGTCCCACTACATGGCGCATCTAGTAGAACTCTATCCATCTGACCTGTTAATGGTTTTAATTCTTCTCTTTGCACTCGTATTTGTACATTACGAACACCAGCGCGTCGAAGACGATCAAAAATAGGAGCCAAACGAGCTTTGTCTGAATCATAAGCATAAATCTGCCCACGATTGTTCATATCAGAAGCTAAAGCTAATGTTTTGCCCCCAGCACCTGCACAATAATCTAATACCTGCATGCTTTCTTGCGCTTCCACAAGGTGAGCAACAATTTGAGATCCTAAATCCTGTATTTCAAAGTGTCCTTTTTGAAAAGCTGGTTCCACTTGAATATGAGGATGACGGTTAAACTTTTCAATCGGTGCAATTCTTAAAGCTTGCCCAAACCATGGCAAAGATTTAAGTTTGGTTTTTGCTAATTCTTTCAACACCTTTTCTGGTGTTGCTTTTAGATTATTTACCCGTAGGTCTAAAGAAGGACGCGTTGCTAACGCAGCCGCTTCAGTGATCCAATTATCACCAAATAAAGGACGAAGATGCGCTTGACACCATTGCGGGATATCACCACGAATATAGTCTGGAGCATCCACTAATTGCTGACCTTGCCAGGATTTACGCTGTTTAGCTCCTAATAACTGCGGTGCAAACCGATCTTCTGCCAACTCACCGTCAATTTGCTCCAGCGTCATTTTTCCAGAATCTAATAAGGCACCAAAAGCGATATCTCGGATATCATCACTCTCCATACGCCATTGTAAAGAATAGCGTCGTCTTAACACATCATAAACGATTGTACCAATAGCTGCGCGATCACCTGCTCCAGCAAAGCGATGAGAAAGGCCCCAATCCTTTAAAGCTTCTCCTACTGGGCGATGCTTCATTTCTATCTCTTTGAGAACATCTATTGCTGCTTGCAAACGCCCACCTAATCGCATTCATTTCTCCCATTAAAATAATAAAATTAAATCATCTAAAAAAATAATATTATCTTCTTCTTGCCAATAAAACCTTCTCAAAGCCATTAAAAATTTACATTCAACATTAAAATGATTTGATCATGCTTTTTATAAGATCCAATATTAGAGTATCTAGATTTTTCCTTTCATCTTCTGCCCATTCACTTTTTTATCCCTCTACCTCTTATACTAAAAGATACGCAGTTATCCATAAAGACCTTATTTCCGCCATGCATTACGAAAAAAATAAACTCTTTAAATAAAATTTATGAGGATTATCTGAATAGCAGAAAAAATCAAATATCTCCCATCTTTTATGGCTATCCTTCTGAAAAAATAGAAAAAATCTTCTCATAAAATTAAAAAAGTTTATCTTACGTTCACCAAAAAATTAACTTTTTAGAAAATGCTTGGAACCACTATTTGGCATGACCGTTTTTACTCTACTGGCAACTGCCAGACAATTTAAAAGGAGAAAATAATGACTTATAATAATGAAAAAACAACTTCATCTAAAAGCCGTCATAACACAATGCCCTCAAACAACGGAAAGAAATCCGTCCAAAGTGATCAGACAAACACTCGCCAACGTGCGTCAAAGACAGGACGGAAGACTACAAAAAGTTAATTCTAATTTTATATAAATTATTTCATATAGTCTTAACAGAAAGAGTTAGAGTTTTGACCTCTAATTCTTTCCTTTTTGGGATTATTACACCAAATCACAAACAGAAAAAGCGCAGTCTTCCTTTCTCGTTCTCGGAAGATTTAAATTTATGCGATATGACATTATGCTCTTATATCTTTAAACTGGCCCACGATAGTTGGGACTCTCCCGTGTAATAGAAACATCATGCGTATGACTTTCATGGAGTCCCGCATTCGTAATACGTACAAATGTTGCTTTTTCACGAAACTCTACGAGATCTTTTGCTCCAACATATCCCATTGAAGCACGAAGTCCACCAGCAAGCTGATGTAGAACTGATGCTATAGGACCTTTATAAGCCACCTGCCCCTCCACACCTTCAGGAACCAACTTAAGTTCATCACGAACATCATCTTGAAAATAGCGATCTGCCGATCCTCGTGCCATAGCACCAACAGATCCCATACCACGATAGGCTTTAAAAGATCGGCCTTGATAGAGATAAACTTCACCAGGACTTTCTTCTGTACCTGCTAAAAGAGATCCAATCATCGCTGCACAAGCCCCACCAGCTAAAGCTTTAGCAAAATCACCTGATGCTTTGATTCCACCATCTGCAATGATGGGAATGCCCGCTTTTTCAGCAACTTCTGCAGCATTCATTATGGCTGAAAGTTGAGGAACACCGACACCAGCAACAATACGCGTTGTGCAAATAGAGCCAGGACCAATACCAACTTTTACCGCATCTGCACCACTGTCAATCAATGCCTGCGTTGCTTGAGCAGTTGCTACGTTCCCAGCAATAACAGCTAGAGAGGAAGCCATCTTTTTAATTCGTTCAACAGTTTCTAGCACATGTTGAGAATGCCCATGCGCTGTATCAATAACCAACACATCAACACCCGCGTCGATGAGGCGTTCAGCACGTTCAATCCCTCCATTCCCAACACTACTGGCTGCTGCAGCACGCAAACGCCCTTGAGAATCTTTAGCAGCATTTGGATTTAATTTTGCTTTTTCAATATCCTTAACTGTTATCAGTCCGACACAACGATTTTGTTCATCCACAACTAATAATTTTTCAATACGATGATGATGTAAAAGATATTTTGCTTCATTAAGTTTGACATTTTCACGCACCGTGATCAAATTTTCATGCGTCATTAATTCATAAATTTTTTGTTTTGGATCCGATGCGAAACGAACATCTCTATTGGTCAAAATACCAACAAGTCGTCCTGCTGTCTCACCTTTAACACTATTTTCAACAACCGGAATACCTGAAATGCCATGAGAGCGCATCAAAGATTTCGCTTCCTCAAGTGTTGCATCTGGTCCAATTGTCACCGGATTAACAACCATACCAGATTCAAACTTTTTTACTTGGCGGACTTCTTCTGCCTGTTCTGCAGGAGACATATTACGATGAATAACTCCAAGACCTCCAGCTTGAGCCATAGCAATTGCCAAACGCGATTCTGTTACCGTATCCATTGCAGCAGAAAGCAATGGCAAATTGAGCTTAATATCCGCTGCAATGCGCGTACTGAGATCCACTTGACTAGGCATAACAAGAGAATGACCGGGCTGTAAAAGTACATCATCAAAAGTCAGTGCCAATGCACCTGTCCCCGTTTCAACAATCTTTGCCATAGCAAAATTCCTTTTATAATAAAACACCGCAAGGAGCTTTAAAATACAACTGCGGTTCTCATACATGGTAGATTGGCAAAAAATTATGCCATGCTACAAACAAAATGAAAAGAAAAATAAATATTTTTTTTAAGTGTGGTTTATAAAAATTTACAATTGTGATTCAATAGGTAACCAACTTATTATTTTTGTAAATGTGCGACGCCAAAAATTGCTTTCTGGCTCATGGTCAATGCTATATTTTTTTTCATTTTCAATAAAATCCCAATAAATACGATTATTATCACCAAGACGCAGATGATAACTCATTTCTCCTGTTGTTTCTTCAGAAAACAACAAATCTAATCTTGCTGTAATGGGAGCACATTCAAAAAGAATGCCCATTTCTGTATTTAATGATGCTGATCTGGGATCAAAATTTAAAGATCCAATAAAAGCTGTTTTACGATCAATTAAAAAAGCTTTGGCATGTAAACTTGCCTTACTCGATCGAAACAACCGTAATCCATGGGTGTTGCCCTCCGATTTTAATTCATAAAGCTTAACACCACTTTTCAACAACGCCTTACGATACGATACATAACCCCCATGCACCAGTGCTACATCAGTAGCTGCTAAAGAATTCGTCAGAATTTTTACATCAACACCCTTTGAAACCAAATTACTAAAATTCTGCGTTCCAACCTTACCAGGAACAAAATAAGGTGACGTAATCTGAACCGTTTTTTGGGCATTTCCAATAACCTTTGAAAGTGCCTTCATAAGCCAATTGCTTGCTTTTTTACGCAATGCTTTTTCTGGAGGGTCAGAAAGAACAACAACTTTGTCTGCTAAAAATAACCGCCTTCCTGTTTGAATAAAACAATCAAAATTAATGTGCTGTTTGACATAATCTAAATAAACTTTTGCAACCTTGGAATCCCGAAATTTTTGTAATTTATCCTTCCAATAGCTAAGATCACTTGCGCTTTTAGGAACAACCAAAGTATGAATTGGCAAAACAACAGCACTATTCCAAAAATCATCAAAAATACTTTCCACCTTTTTAACAGAGGGTCCGATTAACATCAAATCTAAATCTCGAAAATGGGATTCTTCACCAGCATCAAAATAAGAATCTGCAAGATTACGTCCTCCTACAAAAGCGATCCTACCATCAACAATAAAAGCTTTATTATGCATTCTACGTGTAACAGTAATCGCCCGTAATATAATCTCTAAACCACGGCGTAATCCACCTTTACGCGATCGTCCTGGATTAAACATTCTCACCTCAATATGAGGGTGTTTATCTAGCGCAATATAAGCTGGATCACGTGCTTGAGCGTTAATATCATCCAAAAGAAGCCGTACCCGAACACCCCGATCCGCTGCCTTAACTATTTCACTTAATAATAGACGCCCTGTTAAATCATCATCCCAAATATAATACATCAGATCAAGGCTACGCCCAGCCTCTGCAGCTCCTATTGCACGAACGCAAAACGCATCCAAATTGCTGATAATGAGGGAAAGAGCATCTTTATCAATCCCCAATCCATTTTCTTCCTCAGCTAATTGACTGACGATACGATCAAGCTTAGTTTCATCTTTCTGAATAGGTAACGCATAAGAACATTGCCCCCTAGCATTTTTCACAAAACGCCCATAAGTGTAGATTGCCAACATAGATGCAATAAAAAAAAAGAGGACAAAACCAATAACAATATGTAAAAGAGTCAAAGAGGACAAACTTTCTATTTTAAGCTATCGCATCATCAGTAATGCAAACGATAATCCTAATCACTTTATCTTAACCGTGTAGCAGATAAAATGCCACTTCTTGCTTAAGAGAGTATAAATTTAATATTGATGATACAAAAATTTTAGCGGTAGTATTTAAAAGTTTTTAAAAATGCCTCTCTGCTTTAATAAATATAAACTTAACTAAAATTGTATAAACTGAAACAGACGATTAAAATAGTCACATAAAATTTATATTTGTTTTAAATCTACAAAATCATCCTCTATAGATAAATTTTGCAATAAATGATTGTTTTCTTAAGCCCCCCCACGGACTTTATCAAAATCCACTCTATTTTTTTGAAACTCATGCTTGTCATGAAGAGAGATTTGTTATGAATTTTACTTTCGTTCTTGATTTCTTATTGCTCGTAATTCTTCCATTTTTCTATAAAGTGTAGAGCGACCAATATGAAGGCGGCGCGCAATCTCACTCATATGTCCTTTATAATGTTTGACCGCTTTCTCGATAATATCATGTTCCATCTCTGCAAAAGTACGCACATGCCCATCTGTATTCAAAAATTTTATCGATTCTTGTTCATTATCTTCTTGCATAGCACCCTCAATGATATTGGGAACATTCATTAATGGATTTCCCATTAATTGCGGAAAATCTCGAACAGTTAATAACGGTCCTTCACTGAGTAAAATCGCACGAAATAAAAAGTTTTCAAGCTCATTTCTATTGCCAGGCCAATCATACTGCATAAGCAAGGAAAGAGCAGATCCTGCTAAACCATGGACATGTGATCGCCCTGTTTCGGTGATAATGCGATCAATCAAACGTTGTGTGATCTCTGGAAAATCATCCCTTAATTCTCGCAAAGCAGGGACGCTAATAGACAAGTGAGAAAATTGTTCAAACAAACTATGCAAAAAAAAGTTCTCTTTAACCAAGTCTTTTAAACGCGATGTTGAAATAGCAATGATCCGAAAAGGGAAAAAATCTCCTTTTGTATTCCTTTCCCTTTCTTTAAGGTAATGAGCGAACCGTTTTTGCTGTATGGGCTCAAGTCGATCAATATCACAAAGGCAAAGTGTCCCTTTCTCAAGAGAAGAAACCAATGGTAGGAATTCTTTAAACCACTGCTGATTTTCTTCTTCTGGATCAACGATGGCTGAACATTGAAAGCGAATAAAAACACCTTCCGAGAATAATCCCTCATGATGAATAATTCGGGCTAATGTCTCACGTCCTGTTCCAACTTCCCCCTCTATCAAAAGATTCTGTAAAGAAGTTGCTGCTTGTCTCGATTGTTCTAACACTACCTGCATAGCTCTACTTTTTATGCAAAGATCAGAAAACCGTAAATGATTCTCTTTTTTTCGCCGAATATCTCTAACTTCATGCTCCAAGGCAGAAATAAGAGCAAGAATATCCAAAGTAACCCTTACGCGTAATAATGTTACTGGGTGGATCCAATAATCAATAGCTCCAGCTGTTAAAGCTTTCTGGAGTAAATTCTGATTCTCTTGTTGTGCTATAACGACAATAGGAACAGAAACACCAGCAACTCTAATCATTTTAATTAAATCGCTCACACTCAAATCACTCATAACGACATCAAGGAGTGCAAGCACAATGTTTTTACGCCTGTGTAAAAGATCAATCGTACGGAGACCATTTTCTGCTTCAATGACACGATAGCCAAAACCTCGCAGCATAGCAGAAAGTTCTATCCGTCTTCCATAATCTTCACTCGCAACAAGAATAGGACCAACCATAATGTCAATAATCTCCTTTGAGACTACTTAGCAGCTTAATATAAAAATTGTTGTAAACCATAAGAAATATTTCACCTCTTGTGTTTCACTTACGAACTTCATCGAGCTGTTAATTAAATACAACATTAAGGCATTTTTTTCCATTTTTTTGCTTTTTCATTGATTTTCATCAAATTTTTCATATTGACTCATGGAGTAATTTGATAATGTTATAAAAACTAGAGAGCAAAATAATCTAAATAGAGTGCAATAAATGAAACATACCTATCATATTTTATGTCTTACAATTACCACCTTGCTGTTAGGTGCCTGTAGCTTTTCGCAATATTATAACTCAAATATGCCAACTGGAATTGATGGAAAATGGGTTGATGAGAATGGTATTATTTCTTCTTTCCACAATGGTGTTTTTGAAACGCGTGCAGCAGATACAGAAGAAAAACTATCAGAAGGGGTATATAATTATCTCAATGCCCAAAATATAGAAATTGAAATACGCTCTATTCTCCGTGGAACAATTTCTAGAGTCAATTGTACAGTGTCATATGATGCCACACAACTTCTCTGCACCTCGCATACAGGAGCACAGTTTTTTCTTAAGCGGAAATCTTAGACAAGGTACAAAGGAAGCCTCTCTTAAGAACAGAGGGAGCACATACATTAAACAGGAGGTGATCCTTTTTCCTCCTGATAGAAAATCCTCTCTAAAATACGCAAAGATACGGATATAATTTTTACCTTGAAAATTTTCTAAACATTATGAAATGCATAAAATAATCATTTTCTTCCACCAAATATCAGTAAAGCCACCTCACAATAAAATTGTTACTTTGTATCATTCAATCTATTTTAACCTAAAATAACATTTTATTTGATAGGGAACTTTAATCTACGCAGCGCCAATGCGCAAAAGATCATGAAAATGAACAATTCCTATCGGTTTTTTATCTTCAACCACGAAAAATGCACCAATATGATGATCATTAATAAAAGCTGTTGCTGCACCAACAAGTGTATTTGGTTTTACAACTTTAGGAGCCTTGGTCATCACCTCGTCAACATTAAATTTTGATAAATTAAAATGAATGTTACGTGCAAGATCGCCATCGGTTACAATTCCCATTAGTTCACCTTCTTGATTCACAACACCAACACAACCAAAATGTTTTTCCACCAAAACATTCATCGCTTCAGTCATAGCTGTTCCCTGCATAACCAAAGGCATATTATCACCCTCATGCATAATATCACACACGTATTTAAGGCTTGCACCAAGAGAACCACCAGGATGATATATTTTGAAATCGGTTGCGGTAAAACCACGCATTTCTAAAAGAGAAACCGCTAACGCATCTCCCATTGCCAATTGCATAATTGTTGAAGTTGTAGGGGCTAAACCATGGGGGCAAGCTTCTTCTATCTTTGGTAATAATAAAACAATATCAGCTTGTCGTCCTAATACAGAGTGCTTACTTGATGTCATCGCAATAAGGGGGATACGAAAACGCGCCGCATAACTCATAATACCACTTAACTCTTGAGTTTCACCAGACCATGATAAAGCAAGAATAACACCATCAGATCCAATCATACCAAGATCACCATGATTGGCTTCTGCAGCGTGAACAAAAAAGGCAGGCGTTCCAGTTGAAGCTAAGGTTGCTGCAATTTTTGTCCCTATATGACCACTTTTTCCAAGACCCGTAATGACCACATGTCCACGAGCATTTCTAATAGTTTGAACAGCCGCTTCAAAAGAAGAAGAAAGAGTTCCCAGAAGAGCTTTTTCAAGGGCTTCAAGCCCCTGCTTTTCACTGGCAAGTGTTTTAAGCGCTGATGCAACAGCACCTTGCAAAACCATATGAGGAGACGATATTATCATAATCAAATTCGATCAGTAAAATTAAATGAGAGATCTATATTATTTTTCAATATTAATGGTTTCCAGTAAATTTTTCAATGAGGCAGAAACGTGGCTATGCATGTCAGCGCGTGCTAAAGAAAATGCAACGTTGGCTTCAATGAAACCAGCTTTAGAACCGCAATCAAAAGTGCGCCCTTCTACTTGTAAACCCCAAAAATCTTGCTCATTTGAAAGCCGTATCATAGCATCTGTTAATTGAATTTCATTTCCTGTTCCTCGTTCTTGAGTGGAAAGAATATTAAAAATTTCTGGCTGCAAAATATAACGTCCATTGATGTACAAATTTGATGGTGCCGTTCCTAGCACTGGTTTCTCTACCATTTTTGTGATTTTAAAACCATTTGCAATCTGTTTACCTTTGCCAACTATACCGTATTTATGCGCTTCCTCAAGATCGCATTCCTGAACTGCAATAATATTTCCCCCACCCACCTTTTCATAAAGACTAATCATCTCAGAAAGACAGCCCTTTTTGGCTTGAATCAGCATATCGGGTAATAACAAAGCAAAAGGTTCGCCTGCAACTAATTCACGCGCACACCAAAGAGCATGCCCTAATCCTAAAGGCTGCTGTTGCCGAGTGAAAGAAGTTGACCCTGGTAATGGCTGTAAACGGTATAAATGTGCAAGATCTTCTTTCTTTCCACATTCAGCAAGTGTCGTGTATAATTCAACTTGCGCATCAAAATAATCCTCAATGACTGCTTTGTTACGTCCAGTCACAAAAATAAAATGCTCAATACCAGCTTCCCTCGCCTCATCCACAACGTATTGAATAACAGGTTTATCAACAACTGTTAGCATTTCTTTAGGAATCGTTTTGGTCGCAGGAAGAAAACGCGTACCAAGACCTGCTACTGGAAATACTGCTTTCCGAATTTTACGCACACTCACCCTCCTCAATGAATTCATATAACTTTTTTGTTTTTATTTATCATATGTTTTTACGAAATGGTAAAAAAGATATCTTATTGTTTTGATTATCATTATAATGGGCAATAAAAATGTAAAAGAGAGTATGAGAACTTATTGAAAGGATTAAAACGAATTATTTATTTCAATCTTCTCCTCTTCTTGATCATATTAACGATTAAACTAAATACAAAATAAACCTATTGCACATCTAATAAATTGAATATTAATGGGGATTTCAAAATGCAAAAAACAGAATTGAAGACTTTCTCTTTTTTAGAGAAGTCAATAACTTGGAGAACTTTTTTCACTGGCTCTGCCGTTATTTTTTCTGCTTTTTTAATGTTTTTTGTATCCCTTTCATATGCTGATAGCGGATTTAAACACTGGATTAAAGAATTTAAAAAAATAGCTATTGCTCACAATATTACCCCTTCTACGTTTCATATGGCATTTAAAGGTGTTAATGCCATTGATCCAAAAGTTCTAAAAAGCGCCGCATACCAACCGGAATTTGTTGCTCCTTCATGGAACTATTTCGATAATCGCGTCCATGATATTGCAATTGTAGAAGGACGGCGCCAAACTCAAAAATGGAACAAATGGCTTCTTCAAATTGAAAAGCGTTTTGGTGTTGACCGCAATATTCTGCTTGCTATTTGGTCAATGGAAAGCAACTATGGGAAAGTTTTAGCCAATAAAAGTGTAATGCGTGATACCATTCGCTCTCTTGCAACTCTAGCCTATGCCGATAAAAAACGTGCAAAATATGCATATACACAGCTGATTGCTGCTATGAAAATTCTACAAAGTGGCGAAATTAAACGCTCTCAACTCACTGGATCTTGGGCCGGTGCATTGGGGCATACACAATTTATTCCAAGCAGTTATCTCGCCTATGCAGTTGATATGGACCAAGATGGACGGCGTGATATCTGGAACTCTGTTCCAGATGCTCTGGCTACTGCTGCTAACCTTCTCCACAGAAATGGCTGGAAACCTAATCTTATTTGGGGAGTAGAGGTAAAAGTGCCGCAGGGAAAAAACCTTCCTGAAGGGTGGTATTCCTTTGAACAATGGAAAAAATTAGGTGTAAAACATGCAAATGGGCATCCTCTTCCTACATTAGCTGAACAAGCAATATTAAAATATCCAGATGGAGCAAAAGGACCTGTATTTTTAGTCACAAAAAATTTCTTTGTTCTGAAACATTATAATAATGCAAATCGTTATGCGTTTGCTGTTGCCCTTCTTGCTGATCGCATTGCTGGACATCCTGGATTGGTGAATGATTGGCAAAGACCTTTTCAACCTCTCACTTTCCAAGAATGTAAAGAACTGCAATCTCGCTTAAGTACACTGGGCTATTATAAAGGGAATGTTGATGGAAAAATCGGAACAGCTTCTCGCAAAGCAATTCAAACTTTTCAACTGCGTCACGGTCTAAAAGCAAATGGATACCCATCATCTCAAGTGCTTTTTCTCCTTCGCAAACAATAATGGAGACTAAGGTTTTGTCTTCTTTTCGCCTGATATACTTGACATTATTGCTATTTTCACTTTCTATTGTGGAGATCATACAGCCATCCCAAAGTGAAGCAACAAACTTCTTCAAATGGTTATCACAACATAACAAACAAACACAGCAACTACCGCAAATTATAGAACAAAAAATAGATAAGCCACAAAAAAAGATCGTAACACAAAAAAACATACAAAAACTAAAAAATGAGAATGCAAAGCGCATTCTTGTCATAGGGGATTTTACAGCTTCTGCTGTTGCCGATGCACTTAAGAAGTTTTTTATAAATAATAGCGATATCGTTATCATGAACAACACAATGCCAGCTTCCGGCTTAGTTCGAACGGATTATTATTCTTGGCAAAGCAATATTTCTAAACTCATTGATCAAAATAACCCCGATGTTATTATCATGATGATCGGTGCAAATGATAATCAACCAATCACAGACTCTTATAGCACAATTAACACAGATCAATCAGAATGGATGCACATCTACAAACAAAGAGTTATCGAAATTGCTGAAAGTCTTCATGCCTCTAGAAAATCATGGATATGGATAAGTCAACCTGCCTTTAGAAATAACCTTTTGACACAAAAAATGAAAAATTTTAATGCGCTCTATAAACAAGAAACAGAAACAGCAGGAGGATATTTCCTCGATATCTGGAGTGGCTTTAGTGATGAGACAGGAAATTTTTCTTTTTCAGGCTATGATATTAATGGAAAAATAACCAAATTACGCACCAATAATGGCATGCAATTCACCCCTGAAGGAAAGAAAAAACTTGTCTCTTATTTAGAAAAACCATTGAACAATATTTTAAATTTTTATGCCTTTTCTCATGAAAATCCTTACTCAACCGATCAAGCTATTCAAAAACTTATACAAGAATCAGAGAATCAAGAGCGGAGTAATATTATGCGTCAGCCTCCAATGAGCCTCGATGATATGGCACAACAAAACACTCACCTTTTAGGCAAAAGAAAGTCAAGTTTTATAAAAAAATCATGGTTTCCACCAAATGGGCATCAAAAAGATCGAGCTGATAATTTTTCTTTCCCATAATGTCTCTTTAAAAGACAAAATCTAATTTCCTTCATAAACAAAAGGTGAACAAGATAAAAAACTCTGTTTACAGAGCTATAATGAAGAGAGAATTTGTATAAATCACAACTGCATTTTTCGAATAATATGAAAACGGCATGGTATTAACCATACCGTTATATCTTATAGTCCACGTTTGTTAATCATTGCCTCTGGTAAAGGCATCCGTCCCCGAAAAGCTTTATAAAGCTCCTCTGGATCACGACTTCCCCCAGCAGAGTAAATAAAACGTTTCAACTTATCAGCAAGCTCTGAATTAAAAACATCTCCCGTTTCTTCAAAAGCCTGAAAAGCATCAGCATCAAGGACTTCCGCCCACATATAAGAATAGTAACCAGCGGCGTAACCATCACCTGAAAATATATGCGTAAAATGCGGAGGACGATGGCGCATAATAATTGTATCAGGCATTTGCAGATTTTCTAATTCTTGGCGTTCAAACACTGTTGGATCAGTTACCTTTTGTCCTTTATGAAAAGCCATATCTACAAGAGCTGATGAAGTAAATTCAACTGCAGCAAAGCCAGCATTAAATGTCTGTGCTGACAAAACCTTATCCATTAATGCTTGCGGCATAGGATGTCCTGTTTTTGCATGCGTAGCATAAGTTTGTAAAATCTCTGGTACAGTTAACCAATGTTCGTAAAGTTGAGAAGGCAGCTCAACAAAATCACGCGAAACCGATGTTCCCGATACAGATGGCCATGTGACATCAGAAAGCAAACCATGCAATGCATGCCCAAATTCGTGGAAAAGCGTACGCGCATCATCAAGTGATAAAAGAGCAACCTCCCCTTTAGAAGGCTTAGCAAAATTACAAACATTGTAGATAATAGGCTTTTGTCCGCCATCCAATTTATGTTGTGATTGCAAACTACTCATCCACGCACCGGACCGTTTTGAAGAACGCGCAAAATAATCACCAATGAAATGCCCAAGTAGACTTCCATCAGACTTTTTTACTTCCCACAAACGTGCATCGGGATGCCAAAGTGCAACAGCGTTTTTTTCTTCAAATGTAATGCCAAAGAGCTTTTCTGCTACCCCAAAAGCCGCTTTAATCATACGATCAAGCTGAAAATAATATTTAATCTCAGCACTATCGAAAGAAAGTTTTTCAGTGCGAAGTTTTTCAGCATAATAACGCCAATCCCAAGCAGCTAAAGATTCATTGCTGCCCTGATTGTTGGCAAAATTTTGTAATTCAATTTGCTCAGTAGAAGCCTTCGCTCTTGCGCGCTCCCATACAGGCATAAGCAAATCCATAACGGAATCAACACTTTTAGCCATGGTATTATCGAGTTTCAAATCTGCGAAAGATTTATATCCCAATAATTTAGCCTGCTCATCTCGAAGCGCAACAATCTCTACAATAATTGTTTTATTATCATTCTTGTTATTATTTTCACCACGTTTAGCCCAAGCTTGGAATGCAACCTCACGCAAATCACGACGATCAGAGAATTTAAAAAAAGGTTCAACAATCGAACGTGCTAGTGTTAATGCATACGCTTCTTCGTTACCTCTTTCACACGCAATTTCCTTCATTGAAGCAATAAGATCTTGCGGTAAACCGGATAAGTCTGTTTGTTTTAAAAACAGAATCCATTCAGCTTCGTCATTTAAAACATTTTGTCCAAAAGTAGCATTTAAAAAAGCAAGTCTTTCATTAATTTCCAAAAGCCGTTTCTTAGCTTTTTCATCGAGTTTTGCCCCATGACAAACAAACTTTTTCCACCATAATTCAAGAACACGTGTTGTTTCACTCTCAAATATGCCCAGCTGCGACTGTTTATAAAGCGCATCTATTTTCGCAAATATCCGTGCATCCATCATCATTTTTGAAGAATACCGAGAAAGTTTTACAACGAACTCTTGCTCTAGCTGTTGAATGAATACATTCGTATAAGCACTGGTGCGCAAGAAAAATATTGAACAGACACGATCAAGCGCTTTGCCACAAAGCTCAAAAGGCTGCAAAAAATTCTCAAGCGTTGGTGGTTCTTGCACCATCGCAATCGCCTCTAGTTCTTCTTCGGCTTCTTTAAGTGCCTGTTCAAAAGCGGGTTTAAAATCTTCATCACTTATAGAAGAAAAATCAGGAAGACCTGAAAATCCTTTCCAATCCAGCATTGCTGCTTTTGTCATAATACTTTATGTCTCCATTATAAATTTAAGTTGTAACAATTATCTTTATGACACAAATTGATAATATACTAAAATTATTTCATGAGTTTCAAAACGACCTTTCAAAACCCTATTGAATAAAAACTGAAAATTATAAAATTCTTTCATTTCAAACCATATTATATTGAAGCAATAAAGATTATTCCCTCTCACATCACAATAGAATTGCATATTAATAAAAACACTTGAAGAAAGGCATAATCTCCACTCTTTACAAAATATTGCTGTAGATTCTTTTGAAAATCATAAGACTACATTAAAGAAATGATGGTAAAAATCAGAACTGATTTTTACATTTACGCCTTTATATCATCCTCAAATTAAGCTGTATTCTCGTTTTAGTGATTCAAAAACTTGTTTATAACTTATAATTCACCCTTGACTTTACTTAAAATATTAACAATTGGGAATATAGCTGGGGAGTTTTTTTAAATCTTCCATAAACTTTTATTTTTATCTCATCTATTATCTAGATTTACAACTCTCCAACTTTTCAGGAGGTACTTTATCATGACTGAAATTAAAACGACCTTCGACTTCAAAAATTTTTCTCCTGAAGCTCTCGTTGAAAAGTTAAAAAATCAGCATTTTGCAGACTCTATTGATATCATCAATGACCTCGATATCATGGAACGTGTAACTATTCTTAGTCTTCTGCCTCTTGATTATGTTATCGAACTTTTTGATAAACCAGAGCTTGAGCAACCTGCTTCTATCCTAGAACTTCTCCCTATAAATCGTGCTGTTGAAATTCTTGATGGCATGTCTGCCGATGCTGCTGCAGACGTCTTTCAAGAAATGGATAAAGAAACCCGCACACGACTTTATGCCTTGCTTAAACCCTTAACGCGCGCTGAACTTAAAAAACTTACCAGTTATCCTGATCATACAGCAGGGGCACTGATGACAACAGAATTTATAGCCGTTCCTTCAAACTGGACTATACAAAAAACTTTGGATCACATTCGTGAGGTCGAGCGAACACGTGAAACCGTTTATACCAGCTATGTAATTGACCCTAAAACAGGCATTCTTCTCAAAGCTGTTTCACTGCGTAACCTTATTCTTGCCTCACCTGATGAACAAATTCTTAATGTCCCTACCCATGACACGCCTATTACAATATCGCCCTTCACACATCATGAAGACATCGCACGCCTTTTCCAGCGCCATGATCTTCTCTCTGTGCCTGTAGTGGATGAAAGTAACCATGTCATTGGCATTGTAACCGTCGATGACGTGCTTGATACTATGGTTGATGAGATGAATGAAGATGCCTATAAATTTGGGGGTATGGAAGCGCTTAATAAGCCTTATATGCAAATTAAGTTTCCTGAAATGATGAAAAAACGCGGCGGATGGCTCGCTTTACTCTTTGTCGGTGAAATGCTGACAGCAAGTGCTATGCAACATTTCGAAACAGAACTGGAAAAAGCGATTATTCTTACACTGTTCATACCTCTCATTATGAGCTCAGGAGGAAATTCCGGCTCACAGGCTACATCTCTTATTATCCGTGCATTGGCTTTACGTGAACTCACGTTGAAAGACTGGTGGAAAGTGTTCATTCGTGAAATTCCAACAGGACTATCTCTTGGTCTCTTACTCGGAATTATTGGCATTACCCGCATTGCTCTTTGGCAACAATTCGGTATCTACGACTATGGGCAACATTGGATTGCTGTTTCGACAACAGTAGGTACAGCTTTAGTCGGAATCGTTACCTTTGGTTCTCTTTCTGGATCTATGCTGCCTTTTATTCTTAAAGGTTTAAAATTTGATCCAGCAAGTGCTTCTGCGCCTTTTGTGGCAACTTTGGTAGATGTCATGGGCATTATAATCTATTTTTCTGTAGCTTCCATCATTTTGTCAGGAACTCTTCTTTAAACATGTAAAGTAAAAAGTCTTTCTTCTGGAAAGACTTTGTCATGTAACCTAAGATCTTTCCAGAAGAGAATAAGCTCTATTATTTGTTTTCTAGCACATTGCTTCATAGGTAATTTATTATTTTTTATTGAATAACCGCTCCGAATATCGTAGATTTACCTCATCAGAAAGCTTTTTATATTAAATCAATTAAAGTCATCTTCTTGCCTATCATAAACGAGATTGGTGTGTGGCTAAAAAACTATTCAAGAAAAAATTAAATACTTCTTATATCCTCTCTCTCTCTCGTATCAAAAACTGTCGCAATATTGACAGCTGAGAAAGAATAATAATGATGATGCTTTATAGGTTTTATAGGTTTTATATTTCTTCACAAAGGCGTTGATCGTATACTATTCGCGTATATTATATCATTTATGAGCCTATCATGGAATGGATGCAGTGTACGTTAAGAAATCTCTCTTAAGTACATGAATATGCAACAGCAAGTCTATTCTGTTTAAAGCGTTCTGTTTGGCATGAAAAGCATACTCTTATTAGAGAACGCGATAAACAAAAGTTTGTGAGGTAATGCACCATCTCCATGGTTTAAAAGATATTGCTTAGATGCTTTTGAAATCATAAAATTGGCTTAACGGCAAAGATAGGAATTTCCTTTTGATGCCTTCATATTCTTTCTAAATAAGACTGTATTCCGGTTTCATAAATAAATCAAACGGATATAACTCTTTCCTCAATCCGGCATACAAAAGCTAGAACTTTTTATAGAATGCTTAATCGTATCAATATTTACCTCAAATACACGGTTGCATTAGATCTGGATTTTGATTGACAAGTTACAGAATAAGCAAAAGCTTTATTAGAATAAAAATGTCGTACAGCTGTCAATAAATTGGCTATAGATTAAGAGATATTCCAGATTTTTATCAATCTCTTTGCAAAACAATAACAATAATACAGCTAGCTTTATACTTACTTTTACAAACGTTCATATAAATTCCTTGCGTCATATTGATAACAATCAAATTGACGATGATTTTTATGGACAATTCTTAGCTCGAAAATAGAACATACGTGCTATAAAAATTCTTTTACGAAGCTTTGGCAATTGAAGCTTAGTAGAGCCTTAAAAACTCGGATGAATAGTTTTGCCATAAAAATATTGTCTCCATCTTCCAAAATTATAAAAAAACATGTAAAAGGTTTTGTAATAGTCAGGCAAAGAATGTAAAGACTTTGCCTCAAATGAAATTTCATTAAACGAAAAGAAGAAAATTTATGCAATTGCGTAACATTGCCATCATTGCCCACGTTGACCATGGGAAAACAACGCTTGTGGACGGACTTCTCAAGCAATCAGGAAACTTCCGTGATAATCAGCGTACAAGCGAACGTATGATGGATTCAAACGATATTGAAAAAGAACGTGGAATTACAATCCTAGCGAAAGTGACATCTGTTGTTTGGAAAGATACTCGAATTAATATTGTTGATACACCAGGACACGCCGACTTTGGTGGAGAAGTTGAACGCATTCTAAATATGGTTGATGGAGCCATTGTACTTGTTGATGCTGCTGAGGGACCAATGCCACAAACAAAATTTGTCGTTGGCAAAGCATTGAAAGTGGGATTGCGCCCTATTGTTGCTATTAATAAAATTGACCGACCTGATGCACGCGTTGATGAAGTCATTAATGAGGTTTTTGACCTTTTCGCTGCTCTTGATGCAACTGATGAACAGCTTGATTTTCCTATTCTTTATGGATCTGGACGCGATGGATGGATGGCTGAAGCCCCTGAAGGACCAAAAGATCAGGGATTAGGTCCTTTATTTGATCTTGTAACGCAGCATGTCCCTTCTCCTAGTGTAGCAGAAGGACCGTTTCGCATGATTGGAACTATTCTTGAAGCGGATCCGTTTTTGGGAAGAATTATTACAGGGCGGATTCATTCTGGCTCTCTAAAACCCAATCAAAATGTCAAGGTTCTTGGACAAGATGGAAAACTTTTAGAAACTGGGCGTATTTCAAAAATTTTAGCATTTCGTGGCTTAGAACGGCAACCTATTGAAGAAGGAAATTCTGGTGATATTGTTGCGATTGCAGGTCTACAAAAAGGTACCGTTGCTGATACTTTCTGTGACCCTACTGTTAATGAACCCCTTACTGCCCAACCAATTGATCCTCCTACCGTTACTATGAGTTTCCTCGTCAACGATAGTCCTCTTGCTGGAACTGAAGGCGATAAAGTAACAAGTCGTGTCATTCGTGACCGATTGTTAAAAGAAGCAGAAGGCAACGTCGCTCTTAAAATTGAAGAATCAGCCGATAAAGATTCTTTCTACGTTTCAGGACGAGGAGAATTACAACTTGCAGTTCTCATTGAAAATATGCGCCGTGAAGGATTTGAGCTTAGTGTTTCACGCCCACGTGTTGTTATGCAAAAAGATGAAAATGGAATAACTCTTGAACCAATCGAAGAAGTTGTTATCGATGTTGATGAAGAATATTCCGGTACTGTTGTACAAAAAATGTCTGAACGTAAGAGCGAAATGGTGGAATTGCGTCCTTCTGGAGGTAATCGTGTCCGTCTTGTTTTTTATGCACCAACCCGAGGACTCATTGGTTATCAATCTGAACTTTTAACGGACACACGTGGTACAGCAATTATGAATCGCCTTTTCCATGCTTATGAACCTTATAAAGGAGACATTTCTGGTCGTGTTAATGGCGTTATGATTTCAAATGACAACGGTGAATCTGTCGCTTATGCTCTTTTTAATCTTGAAGATCGTGGACCTATGATTATCGATGCGGGTGTGAAAGTCTATCAAGGTATGATTATTGGCATCCACTCACGAGATAATGATTTAGAAGTCAATGTGTTAAAAGGAAAAAAACTCACCAATATGCGCGCTTCCGGAAAAGATGAAGCCGTTAAGCTAACGCCCCCCATTAAAATGACACTAGAACGTGCCTTATCGTGGATACAAGATGATGAGCTTGTGGAGGTAACCCCTAAAAATATTCGTCTCCGCAAACTCTATCTTGATCCTAATGAACGTAAACGTTTTGAAAAAACACGTGCTTCAATTTCAAATTAATTTCATAATCTCTTTGGTAAAATATTTAATTGTATTGAGCCTCACTATATTCCAGAAAGGATGTCTCTATGAATATTAAGGAAATACCCGTAGGAAAAAATCCACCAGAAGATATTAACGTTATTGTGGAAGTCTCCCTTGGTGGTCAACCAATAAAATATGAGATGGATAAAAAGTCTGGTGCATTATTTGTTGACCGTTTTCTTCATACATCAATGGTTTATCCTGGAAATTACGGTTTTGTCCCTCATACGCTTTCAGATGATGGTGATCCTATTGATGTCCTTATCTGTAATACCCGTCCACTTATACCTGGTTGTGTTATCAATGTTCGCCCCATCGGAGCTCTGATGATGGAAGATGATGGTGGTAAAGATGAAAAAATTATTGCCATTCCCACTACAAAATTAACAAAACGCTATATCAATATTCATGACTATACAGATCTGCCCGAAATTACACTCAAACAAATTGAACATTTCTTCAAGCATTACAAAGATCTGGAACCTGGAAAATGGGCTAAACTTGAAGGATGGCAAGATAAAAATTTTGCTCATGAATTAATTAAGCAAGCTGTTGAGCGCAATAAAAAATTATAACAATTTTAATAAAATAAAGCCTGTTTTTTTAATAGGCTTTATTATTTTTTTCTACGAGATGCAATCTCTAAACGATTGCCATATCTGCTTTAGCTCTTCTAAATGTGTTGAAAAGTAAAGTTGTTTGTAGCGAGATATTGCGCCATTTTTCAGAGAAATAGAAGAAGATGGTATTCTCCACTGCTTCGCAAGAAATTTAATGAGAGCTTTATTCGCTTTTCCATCTTCAGGAACAGCACGAAGGCGTATAACCAAATATTGTTTTTCACCATCCCTACATTCAACCCCTATTATTTTGTCAACGGATGATTTTGGAATGAGATATACAAACAAAATCAAGTTATTTTTATCAACTTGATAAAACATGTATTCGCCTCAAGTAATATTTCTATACATACATGTTTGCGTAAACACGCCACATGAAAGTACGAATAAAATAAATAATAATGAAAACTACAATAGGGGAAATATCAATTGTTCCAAAATTTGGTAAAATTCGCCGGACACGGCTTAGAACAGGATTTGTAAGACGGTTTAGAAAGCTTCCTATCAAAACAACAAAGCGATTGCGCGGATTTATGACATTAAAGACATAAAGCCAAGAAAAAATGACACTAGCAATTAAAATATAAATATAAATATCAAAAATAAAATCAATCGTTCGAAGCAATGCATAAATCATGCGTCATCCCTTTCAATCAAGGAAACAGAAGAGCGTATAGAAAACCTTCATTAAAGCAAGTTTGTGTATCAAAAAATGGTTTTATACTTCAATACTCTTTTTTCTTGAATAAAAACCAAACATCTAAATTCTTTGTCTCTCTATTTATGACGATGCAGCTAAAAAACAAATATCAAAATTAAAAACAACCCATGAAAAGAAACAGCAAAAAATCTGAAAGCTTTAAAAAACTTTGAATCTTCCTTATAGGATTAATCTTAAATCTCATCGTTTTAATTTAATAATACGAACAAACTAAAAACGGCCTTAAAAAGGCCGCTTTTATTTTGAAATTATTTCTGCAAAGCAGTCAAACGGTTAAGAGCATTGCTAAAACCATTGAGCTGAACAAATAAATCATTCAAAGCTGGTTCACCTGCAGCAGCGATTGTCATTGCCAACTTTAACTGTTTTCCAGAACGTAAAGCTGCTACGTGATTTTTGTCAAAAACGACAGGAACCATACAACCTGCTGGTACACAGGTCCGAATACCGGTTTCGATAACAGCTTTTCCCTCATCAACTTGTAAACGAACAGGCTTAGAAACCAAAATGCCAAAAGGAACTGTTAAATTACCAGATACAACACCCTCAGAATCAAGAGTAAGTCCCATAGCCACAACGACACGCCCCTGATCATTCACTTCTTGACGGTGCATAAAACAAATTCTTTTCCCTTCTTGTATACCACAGTTAATAGTCCACAAACCGTAGGTTTCAGTCAAAGAAGAAGCTCCATTTGGCAATGTCGCTGCCGCATCTTTTGATGCAGGAGGCTTTGAATTTGTTGCAAATGCAACAGATGAAATACTCAAGAGAGTAAAAACTATAAGTAAATTAAATAACTTTTTCATTTTATATTCCTGTTCTTTACATAAAAGAGAAACATGTTTATTATTTATAAATAATATAAAGCATCTTAATAAAAAAAGCTCTCTCATAATCATATAGCTTTTATAATGGTCTAAAGCTACCTCGAAATTCGCTGACAACTTTCATATAAACATGCTTTTTGAAAGAAACCGCAATCAACGGAAGGGTTTTTAGATCGATCCATTTCCATTGATCGAATTCCGCTTTATTGCCATCTGGTGGCGGATTAATTGCAATTTCAGAAAGCTTTCCTGTAAACCGGAAAGCAAACCACTTTTGTATTTGCCCACGATATTTATTGGTTAATGTGCACCCAATAAGTTCTTGTGGAAAATCATAATGGAACCAATTTTGCGCTTCTTTAATTAACTTTACAGATCGAATACCCGTTTCTTCATAAAGTTCACGATATGCTGCATCCAATGGTTTTTCATCTTCATCAATCCCTCCTTGAGGAAGCTGCCAACGATGGGATATTTCAGCATCTGCGTGAATGGGCATCTTTAAACGACGCCCAACCCACACTTTACCCTCATGGTTAAAGACAACAATCCCAACACATTTGCGATATGGAAGAATCTTCAAATCAATACCTGCATCCATTTAATATTCCTCAAAATCGCAAGCTATAGATATCAATTCTCACTTTAACACATCCTTATTGGGATCTGGTGGAAATGCTGCATTTGCCATTTCACCTCGTAACAATTTATAAGCTTCATTCAATTGAATATCATCTTTAGGATCTTTGGGAACAAAAGCAGCTGAACCAGATCCTTTACTACTCTCTCTTTTTCCTTTGATATGTCCTTTTAATGCAGATTCTCCAACTTTTACATCATAACCCTTATATTTTTCAGGGAGTGGTTGCTCTACAATAATATCAGGCGTGATCCCTGTCCCTTGAATAGAAGTGCCTGATGGCGTGTAATAAAGTGCCGTTGTTAAGCGTAAAGCTCCATTTTCACCCAAAGGAATAATTGTTTGAACGGACCCTTTACCAAAAGACTGCGTCCCTAAAATTGTTGCACGACGATGATCTTGTAATGCACCCGCAACAATTTCAGAAGCACTTGCCGAACCACCATTAATAAGGACAATGAGCGGTTTTCCATTGATAACATCACCTGGCTTCGCATCAAATCTTGTCACATCACTCTTTTTGCGCCCACGAGTCGACACAATTTCACCTTTATTGAGAAAAGCACTCGAAACACTAACAGCTTGATCTAAAAGCCCACCCGGATTAAGCCGCAAATCAAGGACGTAACCTTTTAGCTTATCTTCAGGAATTTTAGATTGGATATCTTTAATTGCTGCCAGAAGATTATTCAATGTCTGCTCAGAAAACTGGATAACTCTTAAATATCCAATGTCACCCTCAACCCGATATTTCACCGCTTTTACTTTGATAATATCACGAACAATCTTCACTTCAAATGGCTTATCAACGCCAGAACGAATAATTGTTAAGGTAATTGGTGTTCCAGGAGCACCTCGCATCTTATTAACGGCTTCATTCAATGTTTGACCATTTGTTTGTACATCATCAATTTTTGAAATAAGGTCTCCTGCTAGAATACCTGCTTTTGAAGCGGGAGTATCATCCATTGGTGAAACAACTTTAATTAAGTTTTTTTCCATAGTGACCTCAATACCAAGACCTCCGAACTCTCCTTTCGTAGAATCCCGCATATCCTTGGCTTCTTCAGCATTCAAATAAGATGAATGAGGGTCCAGTGATGTGAGCATGCCATTGATAGCATTTTCAATGAGCTTTTTATCATCTGGAACTGTAACGTATTGCATACGCACGCGCTCAAAAACATCGCCAAATATAGCTAGCTTTTTATATGCATTATCTTCATTATTTGCAGCAACAGACTGCACCATAATCATTGAACAGGCGCCGAGCAATACCCCAGCGACCAAAAGAATAACTTTACGAATCATTTTGGCTCCTTCTTATTTTTTCAGTCTGCCACCAAGGAGTTGGATTTACAGGTTTTCCCTGCTTTCTAAACTCAATGTAAAGCATTGGAAAAGTTTTTCCTATATCCAATGCAACACTGTTTGAAATAAATTGCATCTCCATTATACCCAGAGGCTCACCTGAAAGAACAAACTGCCCCTGTTTTACATTAATTCTCGACATTCCAGTAAGAATGATATGATAACCATTTCCAACATTGAGAATGATTAAGTGTCCGTAAGAACGAAATGGCCCAGCAAAAGCAACAAAAGCATCCACAGGTGATATAACAACAGCTCCTGACTCTGTTTCTATCGTTTCACCAAAGCGCGTAATATGCGAACTTTTGTTAGAGCGATGTATTCTTTTTCCTGAAACAGGAAAAAGTAAAGAACCTTTTCGGCTTTCAAAATTGGACTGTTCTAACAATTGCAAACTCTTCCGTACCTGTACTGATGCACCAGAGCTAAGTTTTGACTGTCGGTCGAGCTCTAAAATCAATTCTTCCAAAGACTGCGCTTTTTTAGCAAGAGCAATATTTTTTTGTTGCTGTTCTGTAAGTTCTTTTTCTGATTTTTTTTGTAGTTTGTTTTTTTTGTCTAATAAAAGCTCTAGACGTTTTCGTTGCTCTGCTTGATTTTGCAGCTTTATCTTTAATGCCTTATATTCCGTAGTAATGGAATTACTCAAATTGGTCAACTCCTTGAGTTTTTCTGTTAAATCTCGTGTTTTCTCCTGCATCTGAGGAATAACAGTCCCTAATAAAACAGAACTACGTATAGAAGCCAACGCATCCTCTGGCTGTATCATAAGAGCAGGAGGTGGATTCAATCCCATACGTTCTAAAATTGCAAGAACTTCCGCAAATTCAGCGCGACGATTTTTTAAACTTTGATAGACTTGTACCCGCTTTTCTATCATTTTTTTAAGCTTTTCTTCCCTTTTAGCAATATCATCTGCTACTGTACGTTCTTCTTTAGCCGCCTTTATGAGTGCATCACTCAAAACACGTTGATCTTTTTTTAAATGCTCAACTTGATGCGTAAGAAAAGCAACACGCTCACGCGAAAGTGAAATATTTTGGCGAATTTCTCCTAATTCTTTATGTACTTCCGTACTTCCCATGGTATCTTCCGCATGCGATACAGGGGAGCAAAAAAACATACTCAAGAGCAAAATGACAAATATCACGTACTCCCCATATAAATATAGCATCTTTCTATGAAGAAGCTTTTTCATTTGCCCAACCATGACACCTCATCGTATACATTAGAGATGCTTTAAATGGTGTCAGCTAAAACAATATTAATAAACATATAAATAAGTGCTAAAAATTGCACAAAAATATTAAAAACGATGATACGGGTGATTATTTTCAATTGTTACAGCTCGGTAAAGTTGTTCTGTAAGCAGAATACGTGCAATTTGATGTGGCCAAGTCATCAAACCAAAAGATAAAAGAAAATCAGCACGCTTCCTTATTTGTTCATTATGCCCATCAGGTCCTCCCAAAGCAATGACGACATCTCGAATGCCCTCATCACGATAACACCTCAATTTTTCAGAAAAAGAAGTTGAAGAAATCGATTCTCCACGCTCATCTAACACAATTAATCGACATTTTTCAGGTAAAAATTCAATAAGTTTTCTCCCCTCTTCCTCCATACGTTGACACGCTGTTTGAACACGGCTTTCTGGTATCTCTTGTAACTTTTTTAAATGAAAGCCTGCGACTCCAGAAATTTTAGAAAAACGATCCAAATAATGCTGAACTAATTTTTGCTCCGCCCCACTTTTCATACGGCCAACCGCAAAAATAGAAATTTGCATTTTAATGATCTCCGAAGAGAAGAAAAGCTGTATCGTTTAAATCCGGAGTCATCCATATTTTTTCTAAATTATAAAAAAGACGAATTTCTGGCCGAAAAAGATGAATGATAATATCACCTGTATCAACCAATACCCAATCACCTCCAGCAAGCCCTTCTACACGCGCAAGCCCCTGCCCACTATTTTTCCAAGTATGTAATAAATGATCAGCAACAGAAGATACATGACGCTGCGAATTTGCTGAAGCTATGACCATATAATCAGCCAAAGATGACTTTCCTCGAATATCAATAGCAACAATATCTTCTGCTTTTATATCTTCTAAACTCTTGAGAATAACTTCAAGACTCTCACTAACAGAAAAAACTTTTTTTTCTTTTGAAAGCATACTATCGTAAGAGTGTTTGTGTACAATATTTTTCAGATTAATATCCTTTCTTATCGTTGCGGAATCTAAAAAGAGATTTCTCTAAAGAGAAGCAGAATCTTATGAAATGTTCAAGAAAAATCATTTTTTTTCAAACGCAGCTTTGTTGAAGATTGAAAAGATAAAGGTCCATGCAAATAAGTCCAAACTGGTGGCTTGATAAAAGGTAATCGCTTACTTTCTCTCTCATCCAAACGAAAACGGCGATAAATATGTGCCATAGGGCAAGAAAGTGCCGACTGGTTGCCTAAAGGACGATCAATAATCGCAATAGGGAGCATAGAAACGATATCATGCCATCGATACCAATGATGTATCGTCGTAAAACTATCTGCCCCCATAATCCATACGAAATTTACGTCACTATAATGGGTAAGAATATGAAAAATTGTATCTACTGATACTTTACTCCCTATAGCCTGTTCAAAACCTGTTAAGCGAATTTTCGGGTGGTCAATAAGTTTAAAACTTAATTGCATTCTCTCCTCTAAAGAGAGCAACTGTGTACAATCCTTTAAAGGATTTCCTGGAGTGATCATCCACCATAACTGATCAAGATGCAAACGCCGAATGGCAATTTTTGCAACAAGAAGATGCCCCGCATGCGGTGGATTAAAGGAACCACCAAAAAGACCCACAACATTGGATCTTTCAACATGTGGCATACAATTTTTCCATGGAAAAAATGGTGTTCTCAAGCTCTAACCTGACCATTTCCTTTAACATGATATTGAAATGAAGTTAGCTGTTCAACACCTATCGGGCCACGTGCATGCATTTTTCCTGTTGCGATACCAATTTCCATTCCAAAACCAAATTCACCTCCATCAGCAAATTGTGTGGACGCATTGTGCAGCAAAATAGCTGAATCTAAATGATTAAAAAATTTCTTTACCACTTCCAAATCCTCAGCAATAATCGATTCCGTATGTCCTGATGAATAACGCTTGATATGAGAAATGGCTCCCTCAACACCCTCAACCGTTTTAACAGAAAGAATAGCATCAAGATATTCATGCGACCAATCTTCTTCAGAAGCTAATTTGACATCTGGCATAAGAAAAACAATATCTTCTGTGGCACGAATTTCACACCCCTTTTCCTGTAAAGCAGTTAAAACAGGAAGAAATTTTTTTAATGCTTGGCTGTCAATGAGAACTGTCTCAACAGCACCGCATATCCCTGTCCGCCGCAACTTTGCATTTAAAACAATATTGCGTGCCATATCTAAATTTGCCGATTTATCAATATAAATATGACAAAGTCCCTCCAGATGAGCAAAAATTGGAACACGTGCATCAGACTGAACACGGGCAACAAGGCTCTTTCCACCACGTGGTACGATCACATCAATCGCTCCATCCAATCCTTTGAGCATTTCCCCAACGGCAGCGCGATCTGTCGTTCCAACCATTTGGATAGCATCTTTAGGTAAACCAGAGCGTTCTAAACCTTGTACCAAAGCTAAATGAAGGGCATGAGAAGAATGAAAGCTATCCGAACCCCCGCGCAAAATCGCAGCATTACCTGCTTTTAAGCACAAAGAACTCGCATCAACTGTAACATTTGGACGACTTTCATAAATAATACCAACCACACCAAGAGGTGTTCGTACACGACTTATATGAAGCCCATTTGGACGTTTCCACGCACTCATGACCTGTCCAACAGGATCAGATAAACGAGCAACTTGGCGAACACTGTCTATCATTGCACGTAAACGCAAGTCATCTAATTTTAGCCGATCAATCATTGCAGCTTTCAAATTATTCTGAGCAGCATTCTCTAAATCTTGACAATTCGCTCGTAAAATTTCATCTGATTGAGCCTCTAGACTTAAAGCGATCATTTCCAATGCATTATTCTTTTGCTCAGAAGAAGCAACAGCCAACGCTGCAGCGGCATAACGTGCTTTTTGTCCCATATCTTTCATTTGTTCTTCTAAAGTCATCGTATCATCCACTCTGCCAAAACAATAAAAACAAAAGTAACTTTTTTAAACAGAATTGGTCAAGCAACGTAAAATCATATCATTACGATGCACCATAGCAGAGCGCGCCTCATACCCAAGAATAGATTCAATTTCTTCGCTTTTACATCCTATAATGCGTACAGCCTCATCTTTGCCATAGCTTACAAGTCCACGCGCAATCTCAACCCCATTTGTATCAACAATTGCAACCGTATCCCCACGATGGAAATTTCCCTCAACGGCAATAACCCCTGCAGCTAATAATGATTTTCCTGATTCAAGAGCCTTAATGGCTCCTTGATCAATCGTCAAAACACCAGATGGATCTAAATGACCAGAAATCCATGTTTTCCAAGCACTAACAGATTTCTCACCAGCCGCAAAAAAACTCTTGCGTTCACCTTCGTCAATTGCAGCAAGAGGATTCATACGCTTGCCTGAGGTAATAATCATCGCCGTCCCAGCAGCATTAGCTATCTTTCCAGCATCAAGCTTGGTCTTCATTCCTCCCCGTGAAAACTCTGAAACAGCAACATCTGCCATTTTTTCGATATCATGCGTAATGGATGCAACAAAAGGTATAAATTCAGCCGTTGGATCACTATGGGGAGACTTTGTATAAAGACCATCAATATCAGATAAAAGTATTAAAAGATCTGCCCCCATCATTGTTGCCACACGTGCAGCTAAACGATCATTATCACCATAACGAATTTCATTTGTCGCAACAGTATCATTCTCATTAATAACAGGTACTGCTCTAAAACGTAAAAGCACATTAATCGTCGCACGTGCATTGAGATAACGCCTTCGCTCTTCCGTATCAAATAAAGTGAGCAAAATTTGGCCTGTTTTGAGCCCATGTTGAGCAAGGGCATCACCATAGGTTTTTGCTAACTCAATTTGCCCCAAAGCAGCACATGCCTGACTTTCTTCCAATTTCAAAGCCCCCTTAGGAAGCTGTAGCAATGTCCTTCCTAAAGCAATAGCGCCTGAAGACACCAACAATATCTCTACGCCTTTTTTGTGCAATTCAACAACATCACTGATTAAGCTTTTAAGCCATTCAACCCGTAAACCTGTCTGAGGATCAACCAAAAGGGCAGATCCAATCTTGACCACAATACGTTTATAGTGTGTAAGTTTTTGCGATCCAAAAGCCATCTCAATCAACCTTGCTATCCCCACTAATCTCCTCTTTGCATGACATTTCAATAATATGTGCACCAGCACGCAGCACATTTTCTAAACCTTCGCGGCTAACCGCAGAAAACATCATAACAGGTTGATCCGCTGCTCTTTGCAAAGCTTCCTGTTTCGTTTTACGCTCTTCAATTGTCAGAGTATCTATCTGGCTTAAAGCGACAATTTCAATCTTATCACTTAGATTATTTCCATATGCCTCAAGTTCATGACGCACAATTTGATATGCTTTTGCTACATCTTCTTCTTGAGAAGAAATTAGATGAAGCAGTACGCGACAACGTTCCACATGTCCTAAAAAACGATCTCCAATTCCCACACCTTCATGCGCTCCTTCAATTAATCCTGGAATATCAGCCAAAACAAATTCACGACCATCAATACGTACAACACCAAGATGAGGATGTAGAGTGGTAAAAGGATAATCTGCAACTTTTGGTTTTGCAGCCGTTACAGAAGCTAAAAAAGTTGATTTTCCAGCATTAGGTAAACCAACAAGCCCAGCATCAGCAATTAACTTCAAACGAAGCCATACTGCACGCTCTTCTCCAGCCAAACCTGGATTTGCACGACGCGGTGCCCGATTTGTCGATGTTGTAAAATGAAGATTCCCAAAACCGCCATTCCCTCCTTTTGCAAGACGATAGCGCTGTCCCACTTCTGTTAAATCACAGATTAACGTTGTATTATCTTCTTCAAAAATTTGCGTCCCAACCGGAACTTTAAGGATGACATCATCACCCTTTTCACCCGTCATATTACGACCCTTGCCATGCCCCCCTGTTTTTGCTTTAAAATGCTGTTGGTAGCGATAATCAATCAGCGTGTTAAGCCCATCAACAACAAGAGCCCAAACATCACCACCCCGTCCTCCATTCCCCCCATCAGGTCCCCCAAATTCTATGAATTTTTCACGACGAAATGATACTGCTCCAGAACCTCCATTACCAGAACGAATATAAACTTTAGCTTGATCAAGAAATTTCATTGGAAGCACTCACTGAGGAATCAATCTCTCTACCTCTATAGGCAATACATTAGTTTTACCAGTTTTTCATCATTGATAACAAAAAAACTGTCAATATCGCCGATAACTCTTTGAGAAAAAAATCATCACATCTAAATAGGTTAAGTGAAGTTAAGTCTTCTTAAAAGAAGGCGCTATTCTTGTATTTTTGTTTTTCCCTTAAATTCAAGTGCTAGAAGATAAAGCTCTACTGATTCTGATCGGCTTGCGGGTGGTTTAACATGATAAACTTTTTTAAAATGCTGTTTCAATATCGTGAGAAGAGTGTTTTCTGCTCCTCCTTGAAAAGCCTTTGCTAAAAAATGTCCCCCAGGCTTAAGAACCGAAAGAGCAAAATCAGCCGCAACTTCACATAAATAAATCGTTCTTAAATGATCCGTCTGACGATGACCTGTTGTTGGTGCTGCCATATCAGAAAGAACCACATCCGGTTTGGTCCCTAAAGTTTCAATTAATTTCTGCGGTGCATCTGTATGCAAAAAATCCATTTCCAACATGGCAACTCTAGGCAATGGATCAACATGTAAATAATCAATACCAACAACGCTAGGATCTTCATCACTTGACCCTACTATACGCTCAGCCACCTGACACCAGCCCCCAGGTGCTGCTCCTAGATCAATAACCTTTTGACCTTTTTTCAAAAACCTATAACGCTCATTAATTTCAATGAGTTTATAAGCCGCACGCGAACGATAACCATCTACTTTTGATTGATGAACATAAGGATCATTCAGATGCCTCTCTAACCATCGTCGTGATGAAGCTTTAATGGTTCCTGCTTTCTTTTTTACGCGCTGATATAATTCATGTGACCCTGAACCTCCATAGCCACCTCTCGGTGTTTTTGTTGTTTTTTTCATCGTTATTCATTGTCTCCATATTTAATTCTCTAACGCTTGGAACCTCTGCTCTTTCTATGACGACACCATACCCCATCGCGTAACATCAGATCTATCAAAATTCCTTCCCTTAATCCACGATCAGCAACTCTTAAACGCTGGCTTGGCCAAACTTCCCGAATAACATCTAAAATTGCACAACCAGCTAAAACTAAATCTGCTCTCTCGCGCCCAATAAAAGGACTTATGACACGTTTTTCTATATCCCATGATAATAGGCGTTGTGTCATAAGTGTAATGTCTGCATCATTCATCCAAATGCCATCCACTTTTTTCCTATCATAACGCTCTAAATTAAGATACATTCCTGCTAAAGTCGTAACCGTACCAGAAGTTCCCAAAAGATGAAACTTCGAACCTTGCGCTAACTCTCCTAATTTATGACGATCTGAAAAATTATTTAACAACCCTCGCACATAGCTTTTCATTTTTTCAAAATCGTCTAAGCTAATATCATTCCCTCCAAAACGTTCAGCAAGCGTAACAACACCAACGGGAAGAGAAGTCCAAGCGATAATTTGTCTAGCTAAACGAAAAGAACGCTTTTGAGAAACATCAAGTAGCACAATTTCTGATGATCCTCCTCCAATATCAAAAAGCACAATTGCGTCAGTATTTGGTTCAACAAGTGTACTACACCCTGTAACAGCAAAACGCGCTTCTGTTTGCCGATCAACAATTTCCAATTCAAGACCTGTCTCCTCCAAAACACGCTGAATAAAATGTCTACCATTTTCTGCAGAACGACAAGCTTCTGTTGCAATCAAGCGATAACACTTAATATGCCTTTGTTTTAGCTTTAAATGACAAATCTTTAATGCTTCAATCGCACGATCCATAGCTCGTGTATTAAGAAAACCGTTATTTATTAAACCTTCTCCCAATCTTACAATACGAGAAAAAGCATCAACAACACGAAAATATCCAGGTTTACTGGGAGATGCGATAAGAAGACGACAATTATTCGTTCCGAGATCGAGTGCCGCATAAAGAGGTGGAGATTTTACTGGAGGGAACCGTCGAAGAAAAGGCGCTTTGAGTTTTTTTGTTTTTTGAGCACCTATCATTATCTGACTATGAAACTCAAAAGCTGTCTCAGATTGAACAAAAGCCTGTTTCTGTTCATAATGTTTTTTTCTCTGTTGTCTCTTTATATCAACAAAGACAGAGTATGCCTCTGTTCGTAACAATGCAGAACGATTATTTGTATTACTACCGCCCTGATCATACAACTGATCTGCTTTGGTATCGTATATTTCTCCTCGCTTTAACTCTTTTGAACTATAATTTAACGGGGTCATTTCTTTTATCCCTTGAGCGTTCCCCCCAATAAATAAACGCGAAAACTCTTCTACTCATTCCTAAATAAAGCAATAATGCAAAATCAAATGATAAATACAAAAAATCATTCTTTCTTTGCCTATCATTAAAATTTTCTACACTAGCATCATTCAGATTTTTGTATAATCTTTTGATTGTTTCCGTAAAATCATGCTTCTCTTTATGTACTTAAAACTATAAATTAATCGTTTACGTTCGCATCAATTTTTATAAATTTTGCTCTTTTCTTTATACCATTTACACGGAGCACACCTCTATTATAACAATACTATTTGCTGACTCTTAAGGTCACAACAACCTATACATTAGTACGGTTTATAAAAAAATTTTTCTTTTTTTCAATCTCGTTATCCACACACGAGCCTCGTTTGTTGTATACAATGAAATGGCTTTGATTATGCTGGAATAAAAGCTCCGTAGTACTACAAAATGCAATTACAATAGCTGTTATTTTGTGAATACCAATTAAAACTATCGTTCAAAAAATTCTCTAGGATTATAAATTTATCTAAAAAATATTAATGCTTAATCAGATCGCTCTAAAAATCCATTTAAAGCTTTAAAAAAGAATTTTATTGTAAGGAAGCTATCTTTTTAATTATTTTAAATCGAGTATTGCTAATCTTTTTTACTTTTAATAACTAACGAAATCACTCTTTAAGCTTTATGGAAATTACTAACTTGAATTTCTATTACATACAAAGAACTTATTGTGACTTTATATTCATAAAACTCTCTCTCTTTCCAATAAATTACCTCTATATCATATTATATAAAAATTCTTACTTATTTGGCCTTATAATTTACACTCAAAAATATAATACAACAATTTATGAAAAATGAATCT
The DNA here is from genome assembly GCF_042194015.1 of Bartonella sp. MU37NMGALS. Lineage (NCBI taxonomy): Bacteria > Pseudomonadati > Pseudomonadota > Alphaproteobacteria > Hyphomicrobiales > Bartonellaceae > Bartonella > Bartonella sp. MU37NMGALS. The sequence goes on along the minus strand of NZ_JBHIML010000004.1, from coordinate 894 downwards.
TGTTAAAAATACTCGATGGATTCTAAGGACGTAAAGAATTAAGTGCCGCATTTAATCCTTTAAATGGTACAGTAAAAGAAAATACCTTTCCTTCTTTAATTTTATAGGAAATACGTACTTTATTGTCCTGCTCTATTTGTTTAGTCAAAACCGGCCCTACAGGCGATTGTGCCAAACAAACAGTTTCATTGCATTGCGTATAATGAATAAGAACAGGTTTTTTAACACCTTTTACAAACATTTGAATCGGAACATTTATATCAGAATTTGGCAATGTCCGAAAAAGCATCACTGCTTGACCACTTGTCGTAGACACAAGAGACCAACTAAAAATGGTATTTCCTTCTTGATCATGAACAGTCTGTGTCACATTACATATACCTTGCTTATGTTTAAGCTTTTGTTTTTCGTCACAAATCAAAGTCCAGTCATAAAACTGCATAATAATTCGACGTGTTTCACCAGGTTCTCCCTTAGGTATCGATAAGTGCGGTGGATGCACTGTATAAATATTATTGTTCTCATTAGCAAAGCTTTCGCTCTTGCCTATTAAGGCAAGAGCAAACAAAACCTTTACTAACATACTTCTCTTTTTTACAATAACAGCCATTTTTTCTATTATCATCTCAACCTCAGAGTAATTCCAGCACCTATCCCCCAGTGACCTCCAGCACTCGTAATAGATACATTCGAGCGAATATTTCCATCTTCAGATGTATAACCAGCCCCAATAGCAAATGCGGATTGACTACGCCATAAACCACTACCAAATGAAACACTTAAAGATCCTGGTATATCATAGTAACGTAAGTTAGAGACAGCCAAACCAATCGCTGCAGCTTGTCTTGCTTCCTTGCGAACATCCTCAATAGCATAATTTAACGTCTCAAACTT
>NZ_JBHIML010000039.1:0-5364 GCF_042194015.1 Bartonella sp. MU37NMGALS | reverse complement strand
AGGTGGCTTCTAAATAGCCTTTGAGTAAACCAGCTTGCCTCCGGTCTCTGAACACTGCCATGGCATGGTGAAAGCAGATAAGATCAAGACTCATATCCTCTAGCTCTACAACAACATGCTTTTCTGGTATCTTCATAGAATTTGTCCCACTTGGGTTTGTCCCACCTGATATTGTCCTTGTGGTTTTCCGCCATTAAAAAAGGGCAAGAGCGTAATGGAATAGCGGATGCGCTGGGATTGACCAGAGCGACTAATATAGTCGTGGTCTTTATTGATCGTGGTGATCACCACGGGTCCATGGAGAAGGACACTATAGGTCGTATCATTGATCCAACGAAGCATCTGCACCGGCTTTGCTCTTCGGATAGTTGTGGTGATAGCATCTATCGCTACCCGGTCCCCAAATTCTTCTGGAAACCAAACCCCATGAATGGTTTTTGCATCATTACCATAGCCGGTAAATTGCAAACTGGGTGCCTTGCCAAAACGCTCCATACAAACCCATGAGGCAGAAAACTCTTCTTCAAAGGATTGGAAATTCAGCCAGTCCACATAAAATTGATGTGATCCTAACATCATCAAAGGATCTCTCATAGGCTCCCTCCCCTCATTCTGTCCCGCCATGCAATGCATTGGCGCGTACCCGTTGAATGGCATGGGCAACCGCACGACCGGTGGCAACAGGATCACGCGCACCATTGACATGCACTGTGACATTTTGATTGTGTGTGATAGTGGAATGCTCTTTGTCTCTTTGTTCTCTACCCGATGGATTTGCGTGCCCCGCCCCCGCAAATTGTGCAATCGGTTGAATGGCTGTTTTGCCCCCCAAAAAACTTGGCAAAAACTCTCTTACATCAATGGAACCAATCCACCCCTTAATGCGGCTAGGCAAAGATTTACAATAATCCATCAATTGTGAGATAGACGACATAAAGCCATCGACAATCGAATTAGCCAGATCTTCGCCCGCTTGTTCCATACCAGCCTTGGCACTCTCCGAGAGCTTTTCCTGTGTAAAAAAACTCTTCGACCATTGCCAAAAGTTGGAAAAGCTTTGTTTAACGCCCTCCCACAAATTGCCAAACCACTCGGCAACAGAGGAAAGCTCTTGTTTAAACTTTTGCCAAACTTGAGAGAGATCAAAAGCATTGGCGATTATATTTTTCCAACGCGTAATGGTGGTGGTATCAGCACCAAAAAAGCGCATAACGGCTTCAAAGGCTTGCCCAAAAGCCCGAGATACCCCCCGTGCAAAGCCCTTCATAAAAGAAGAAAAACGATCCCAATATTTCCACAAAGCAAAACCAGCAGCAAGGATGACAGCCACAACAGCAGCAACCACAGCCCCTATTGGGGTAAAAATACCCCCCACAACAGAGGAAATACCCGCCCCAACCACTTCGATCACTGTCCCAACAGAGCCAAAAGAGGCAGCAAATGCACTTCCTGAGACAGCAATCCCCCGTAAAGCCCCGACCAACAAGGTCATGGGGCGTAAGAGTCGGAGTGAACTTGCCCCAAGACCCGCGGTTAGCAAGCCCAGCGAGCGCCCTGCGGCTGCTAAGCCCCGCCAGCTTGCAGCAACACCACGACTGAGTACTCTAAGCTTGATAAAAGACGTGATCAATTGAAGAAGCCCAAGGCGTGTCCCGGCAAGAGTAAAGCGCAAAACCCGTAGAGCAATATTAAAAGCCATAAGGGCAGCAATGGTTTTGATGATGGCGCTCGTTAAAGTGGGATGGGCATTCGCCCACGCCATCAACCCATTAGTAAAATTGCCAACACTTTCCATCAAACTGTTGAGGGGGGGCAGAAGCACCTCACCAATGGTAATCCCTAAAGCCACAATGCGGTTTTGCAACAATTCAAATTGCCGCATGGCACCGGTTGCTTGTTTGTCGGCTTCTTGTTCTACCGAACCTTTAAAGACTTGTGGATCTTTCACATAATCTAAAGCTTGCCCTAACAATTCGGGATTGCCCACCAATTTGGCAAAATCACCAGTAAAATCGCGCCCAGCAATGGCAATCAGGGAACGCATCCCCTGTTCGGATTTACCCAACACATTAAAAAAGCGCACCAAGGTACCTGTGGCATCTTTGTCCAGATCTTGCATGAATTTTTCGCGAGAAAGCCCAATATTGGCAAAAGCATCTTCAATATGTTTGCCCCCTGCCTGAATGCGCGCACTCATGGCATTAAAACCACGCGCGGCACTCTCTGGAACAATCCCAGCAGAAATCATCGCCGTACCAAATGCCGCAGTTTCGCGCGCTGTCAACTTAAACATGGTTGCCGCACCGGTAGCACGATTGGTAAAATCAGACACCTCACTTGCCTTGGCGGCCATGTGATTAGAGAGATGATTGATAGCATCGCCTAGATCTTCAATGCCTGCTTGATTAAGCTTAAAGACATTGCGCAATTTGGCAAAGCGCTCCCCAATCTGATCTCCCGTCATATCAAAAGCTACAGCCGCTTTGGCAGCATAAATGCTAAAAGCTTCTAGATCTTGTTCGCCAATCCCTGCTTGGCTGGCACTGGTCATCAGTTCTAAGACTTCACGTGCCGCTAGCGGAATCTTAGTGGAGGTTTCAAGCGCAAAACGGCGCAATTCCTTTAAGCGATGAAGGGGGGCATCGAGAACCTTTTCTAATCCCTTCATCGATTGATCAAATTGCATGGCTTTATAGAGCGGTGCAATTAAGGTTGCTGTTTGCGCAATGGCACCCACCATACGCCCCCGCGCTTGGATAAAAGCATTTTTCGCATTCTTTGTCGCATCCTCAAGATGTTCAGGGTCAAACCACCCTTTAAAATGTTGCCTTGTCTTGTTTTGGAAATGCGCAACATCTGAACTAAAGGCTGCAAGATCTCGCTTGGCAGAAGCGATCCCCTCTTGCAGATGATTAACAAAACGCACAACAAGAGAAACATCCATGACGATTCTTTATCCTAACTGATGACTTTCATATTCTTGTTGTTTCAGGCGTGCGAGTTCTTCTCGATAGGCAATCACATCCAGCCAATCCATCTGGTTAATCTCTGAAGGCGCCCAGTGATAATAAAGGGCTAGTTCTGCCCCAAATTGTCTGGCAGAGAGGATTGGCGTTGCGTAAAAAAAGCAAAAAAAGCCTTCAATATTGCGACAATATCCATCACATCAACTCGATCAATCAATTCAATAGATTCATGTGACATATCAGCCAAAAGTGCTGTGATGCCTTCTGTTGCCTCACTTGTGAACAAAACTTGAGAAAGCTTCGTGATAAGCACATCATTGCTCAAAGTTGTTTTTTGCTCTCCAAACTCAGGAAGAAGCAGCTCTGTCAATTGTGGTCCAATGAGCACCGCTAATTGCTTGGCATGCTTAAAAGTGGGGCGATAAAAGGTCAGTTTCTTGCAGAGAGTTTCTTTGCCACCTTTATCCTGATAAAGAAGCGGAACCTGCAATTCCACGTCAATGCTGGTTTGTAAACTTGTCATGATCAATTCCTATAAGTTGAGAATAGAGCGGCGGCGAGAACCGATCTCTTGCCCATTGCGGACAAGCCAGCCACCCCGTTTAAAAGAAAAGCGGTGCAAAACAGAACCATCCCAAAATTCCGTATAGTCCCAAACATTTTTGATTTCGCAATCATAGCCTGTCGCTTTTCCAGCCGTTAAGCCTTCGCTATCGACTTTGACCAAGCGCCCCGTGACATCAATGGAATGCTCATGCTCGCGTCCATCTTCTTCAGAGATCACATGTTTTTTTCCGGTGAATTTATGACGAAGACCAGGAGGACCACCAAAGATACCGATAATTTCGGGTGTGTGACTGCGGATTTTCATTTGTAAACTTAGCGCTTTCACACCAAGACCGCTCACATCAATTTGCATATCAGAGCCCCCTGGTTGATAGGTTTCTGTGATTTCTTCCAACGTGGGCAGTTTCAATGTCTCAAGATCAAGGTGAAGATTCACATCATCATCAACAATTAGCGTAAAACCGCGTACAATGCGTAAAGTCATGCTTTAACTCCTTGCTGCTTTGCGATAAGTTTCAAGCGTATCGCCAAATTGATAAGTCATTTTCTTTTGGATATCTTGCGCCAAACGGTCAAAATAAGCGCTATTGCGCCGGCTGCCGAAACTCAAATCTTCTAAGGGTGGCACTTCTTCTGCATCAAACTCGACCCGCAATTTTCCCAATTGTAAAGTGCTGTTGGAATTTAAATCGCGGTCAAACCAAACCCTCCCACCAAGCAATGCACCACGCGCAATCATATCATCAAGAAACTGCGTGAGGCTGCGGGTAATGGCAATAACATGTTGACCGGTCAGATTCTCATCATTCGCCCAAGGGCGGAAATTGTTGATGATCGTTTTTTCCAAAGCTGCACGGGTGCGCACCACATTGACAAAACGCCAGAGTGGATCACTAGAGGTGGTATGATTCCCCCATAAAATACGTCCATTGGCAGCCATTTGCCCATCCGCATTTTGACTAAGTCGTGCGGGAATAAAGGTCGCAATATCGGCTTGGTTGAGGCGATTTGCCTCATGATCGATTTCCCCATCAAAATAGCTAATCGGGCGCGCCGTGCCTAAAATGCCATGCACATCTTGGTTGGAGGGAGACCAAAAAACACCACCCCTTTGCTTATCACGTTTGATAAACATGGCGGCAGCAAAAGGACTTGCGGGTTTAACACTAACACCCCCATCACTATTTGCCACCCGTACAAAGGGATCAATCAAATAACAAAAGCGTGAGGAAAAATCTGCACGATAGGCAAGGCTTTCTTCCGTGTTTTTACCACCCGTATCAAACACGGCAATCGCTTGTAGCTTTTCTGCCACCTGTTCCAAGGCATCCGCCACGGGGTTTTTACCATTATCAAGGCGCCCTGCACTATAAGCCGGTGCCAATAAAATCCCAGGCTCTACCCCTAAATGACCTCTAGCATGCGATAAAGCATGCACACCAGTCAAGTGAGTATTGGATCCCATCATTTCGGCTTGCGTCTCAGCAATGGTTGATTTTTCCTCCACACGCACAAGAATAATTTGTGCCTCAATCCCCTGTGCGCACACGGCATTGATAACATCAAGAGCTGTGCCTCTTGTTCCAAGCTTTTGGATTTTCTCACCCTCAAGTGTAAAAACTAACACAGGCTCGTTGAGGGGAAAAACTTGGTTGTCAGCATCAGGGGCTGTGACAACCGCACCAATGGCGGTTTGATCAAATGTTGCTAAGGGACGGGAATCCTCACCAGCCTCTACAATGCGTATCCCATGATTAAATTCTGTTGCCATCTTGCTCTCCAAATCAATGAAGAGAGAATAACAACCATCACCATGCTCCATAAGCCTGAC
>NZ_JBHIML010000038.1:0-5442 GCF_042194015.1 Bartonella sp. MU37NMGALS | reverse complement strand
GATGGGACGATAGCACAAAGTTTAGCGAATGCAGCTATGAATCTTCGTCGTGGTGATATGGAAAGAGAAAAAAGAGGACAGGTTAACCAGACTGTCGAGTATCTAAAATCTAAAGGGTACAGTGAAGAAGAGGCGCGGTTCATGGCTGGGAATAAAGATGCGTTGAATGCGTTTTTGGCACAAACGATCAACGGTGGAAACAAGAATCCACAATTTACCAATGACGGTAGGATGCTTGTGGAAGATCCTAATGCACCAGGTGGATATAGATATGTTACGGTTGAAGGTGGAAAAGCACATGAAGATATGCAAAAGCGTGAACAGTTGAAAAAATTACAAATAGTAGATGCGAAAATTATGAGAGAAAGTACATCACATGCAATAAATTCGGCTCTTGAGATACTTAAGGAAAATCCTAAGTCATCTACTGGTCCAATTGGTCAATTTTTACAGAATTTGTGGAACACACCGGCAGCACGTTTAAGGGATCATCTTGAAACAATCAGGGGAGGAGCAATGCTTCACAGGCTAGAGAGGATTAAAGCGCTATCACCTAATGGTGCTTCAGGATTGGGTAATTTGACTGATAAGGAAGGTGTAAGATTAGAAAATGTTTATGTTGCTTTGCAACAGAGTTTATCTCCTCAAGAGCTTATAAGGAATTTGCAACGTTTACAGGAGATTTATAACAAAGCAACAGATGCGCAATTAGCTATTTTGATGAATGATAACATAACAGCTGCGGATGTGGATGAAGCATTTGGAAGTGGTTCGCAACTATCACAAGGGAATTTGATAAATATACCAAAGATGAGTTTAGAAGAGGCATCTATTAAGGATAACGTACCTTATTTTAGGGACAGTTCTAGTGGTAAATTTTTGGTTGAGGATTAAATAGTAATGGACCCTTATAACATTTCTGAGAAGATGCGTTCTCAATATGTATATGCCAAGAATGGGAAGCGTTTTCGCGTAGTTGAAGATCCTGCTGAGATTGAAAAAATTATAAAGTTACATGCTAACAGTTCATCTTCATCTCAATATGTATATGCTAAGAATGGGAAACGTTTCCGCGTAGTTGAAGATCCTGCTGAGATTGCGAAGCTATCTAATTCTTTTTCTGAAAGTCAACAAAACACAAAAGATCAATCAACTACAACAGATGATTTTTCATTTGATGATAAAGATCTTACGTGGCGGAATGCTGTTATGAGAAATAGCGCGTCTGGTGCGATGGCAGATTATTTTGACGAGATGAAAGCAGCGAATGAATCGGGTTTTATAGATTATTGGCGTGGTGATAAGAAAGCAGAGGAGATATATAATAGACGGGTAGCCAAGGAACGTGCTTACCAAAAAGCTTTGCAAGAGAAATATCCTATTTGGTCCTCTATAGCTTATGCTGTTGGTTCACTTGTACCGACAGGACTCTCACTTTTTGTGCCTCCATTAAGGGCTTTGGCTCTTGCAAAGCATATGTCAACACTTGGAAATATTGGTAAGGCGATGATGTTCGGGGCAGGTTCAGGAGCTTTACATGGCTCTGGAGCAGGAGAGGGTCTTTCTGGTCGTCTTATATCGGCAGGGTTTGGTGGTGGTATTGGAACAGTAGCTGGTCCTATTGGTTCTCTTGCCGGTACAGTTGCTTCTTGGGGTACAAAAAAAATGGCAAGGGGATTGCAACATGTTCCCTATATTCCCTTTATGAAAGGAGGGCGTTTTAATCCTGCTCATAAGGAAGTTGAAACCAAAGCCGTTAGGGAAGTTGCAAAAACATTATATGATGATGGTGTTGAGAATGTTGCAGAGCGTCTTGGCTCTGCGCCCCGCCATGCATTTTTGACAGATATTAGTCCAAATTTAGAAGTATCCCTTGCGAATATGGGGAAGACAAATGTGCATGTTTCTGAACTTTTGAAAGGAGCACATGGGGAACGAGTGCAGAATGCTATTCACCGTATTGGTCAATCGGCAGATGAAAACATTACACCTCTTCAAGATACGAAAGTTTTAAAAAGGGTGCTTCAAGAGCAAGGAGAAAAAGAATATAAACATCTTTATGCAGAAGCAATGCAAACTCCCATAGCAAAAAAGCATTATCCAGCTCTTAATAGGCTTTTCAAAAATAAATGGTTTCAAAACGCTGTAAAAGAAGCAGTTGACACCTTAGAAGGAGACCCGCGCACAGCAATTGCTCAACGATTTTATGATAAAGATTTTATCCATATAAACTATAAACCCACAATGGCGTTATTAGATCAAACGAAGAAATCTATTGATGATTTAATCGAAAAGTCCCGGAATTTTGGTGATAAACAAAAGGCTACAGGGTACCAAATACTTAAGAATAATTTGGTAAAGATAACGGATGAAATCTCCTCTACTTACAAAGCAGCGCGGGCTAGTGTAGAAAAATATAAAGGTTTTCAAGAAGCGATAGAACAAGGCAAAAACATTGTACAGAGAGATGTTTCTGGAGAGGGGATTAAAGAAGGTCTTCGTAAAGGAGCAATGTCTAGTGGTCTCAATACTTATCATGTAGGGATGAGAGACTATATTGATGATCTATTAAAAGGTTCGCGTCCTGTTAATAGACTTTCGAATATTTTACAAACGGGTCGTATGTCAGATAATCTAAGCAGATCTTTAAGCTCTAAAAACATTCATGGGTTTAGAAAAGCTGTAGAGGATGAAAGGTTCTATGAAGATGCGGCGCAAAGAGCCCTAAAACCGTTTCAGGGAACGCCCGAACCTAATTATTTAACAGGTGTTAATCTACCGTACGGGAAAGTTAGTACAGCACGTGCAGGGGCAAAGATTACACAAAATATTTTATCTGATACGATTAGGAAATTACCTCAAAAAGAGAGACAAATACTTGAACGAGATATAGCGAAATTAGCAACTTTTGGCGTTAAAGGTATGAACCAGCAGGAAGTTGCTCAAATGTTACAAAGATTTATACGATTACATAAAGCAGGAATCGTTAGTGACCATTTGTGGCATTTCATTTCTTCGGTAATGGCAGGAGAAGCGGGAAGATTTTTAAGGAGTAAGGTTCAATGACCCGTTATAGTCCTGCTGTTAATCAAGCGATACGGCAAACGGCAGCGCGATATGGTTTGCCAGAGAGCTATTTGTACCGTGTTGCGCAAGTTGAAAGTGGAGGCAATCCGAATGCAAGGAATCCACGTTCTTCTGCTGGTGGGTTGTATCAATTTATCGATAGCACCGCCAAACAATATGGTTTGCAGGATCGTTTTGACCCCATGCAAGCGGCAGATGCCATGGGGCGGTTGACACTTGATAATCGCAATCATTTAAGCCGTCTGTTGGGAAGAGCGCCTAGTGAAGCGGAATTGTATTTAGCACATCAACAAGGGGCAGGAGGAGCCGCGCGTCTTTTGCAAAATCCCCATGCCAATGCGGCGCAAATTGTTGGCAGCAATGCGGTTGGCTTGAATGGTGGTAACAACGCTATGCGTGCAAGTAATTTTGTCAACCGTGTATTACAGATGTACGGAGGACAGCCTTATAGAGCAAGCCCTATAGCACAAAGTGGTTTTGGTAATAGGGACAACTTGTTAGAGGTTTTGAGGGCATTATTAGCATCACAAGAAGAAGCTTCGGAAGAAGAAGAGAGTGATGATGATAATCCTTTGATGACGCAATTCATGCGGGCGTTTTACGGACCATTTTACCGGAATTAGGATTTATGAGAGATGTCAACGATCTATGATTGGTCGCTTAGAGCGGCGGATAATACGCGTTCTGATAATTTGATTGATTGGTCCGAAGGACAGTATCCTAGCAGTGTGAATACGAGCGCCCGTGTGATGATGCAGCGCGTAAAGGAATACTTGTCAGACACGGGTGGAGAGCTTGAAGGCATTGTGACAAATGATCATGTCCAACAAACGAGTGTGATAAGACTTGCAAGCACTTCACAGTTTTTAGAGTATAAGAATGGTATCGTTTTGCGCTTTATGGCGACGGGCAGGAATGTTGGAGCGACCACGATTGTCTTAAATGCTTTAGATGGCAAGCCGGTTTATAAGGCAACGGAAACGGGTTTATCGCTTTTATCAGGGGGCGAAATCCAACAAGGGTGCATTTATACATTGTTTTATAATGGAGATCATTGGCATCTTGTTAATCCTACCTCTATCCCTTTAGAAGAAGAAAGCAGTCTTTATCCCACGGGTTTTATAGGAACGTTTGGAATGCGTGGGATTCCAAAGGATTGGTTAATTTGCGATGGGAAGGCTTATTTGCGTCGTGATTATCGTGATTTATTTGAGACGATAGGCACGGTTTGGGGAGAGGGGGATGGCGTTGAGACGTTTAATGTTCCCGATTTTCGAGGAATGTTTTTACGGGGGCTTGATGGAGGGCGCAATATTGATGAAGGGCGTTCTTTTGCAAGTGTGCAAACAGATTTAATCGAGTCGCATCAACATCAAGGACAGAGCCTTTCGATGTCTCATTTTACCAGCAACGAAAACTTTTGGGATGGGAATACGACAGATGTATTGGGCTATCGTCTAGGCTTGTTTGGGGGAAGCTCTCTAGCGAATTTTATGGGTATAGAGCGTGAGAATTTAGGGGGCTACATTGTAAGTTCTTATACTCTTGATGAGAGCCAAGAGGTTGTTTTGGAGAGCACTGGTGAGGGCGAGACGCGTCCAGTTAATGTGAGTGTTCTGTTTGCGATTAAGACATGAGGTGTAAGATGTCGACGATCTATGATTGGTCTTTAAATGCCTCCTTGAATGCCTATTGTGATGATTTGATTGATTGGTCAAAAGGACAACGTCCTAGTAGTCTGAATAATAGTGCTCGTGTGATGATGCAGCGTGTGCGTGAATATTTATCCGATACGAGTGGTGTGATTGAAAGTACCTTTACGGTTGATGCTGAACAACAGACGACGTTGATAAGACTTCAAAGTAAATCGCATTTTTTAGAGTATAAGAATGGGATATCAGTTTGTTTTAAAGCGAAGGGTAAGAATGTTGGGGAAACCGCAATTGCCTTGAATGATTTAGCCGCTAAACCTGTTTATAAGGCGACGGAATTAGGCATTCGTGCATTATCGGGGGGCGAGCTTCAAAGGGGGTGCATTTATAGCTTGGTTTATAGGGATCATGCTTGGCATGTTTTAAATCCTACGCCTCTCTCTTTATCACAAGAACCGGTTATTCCCATTTATCCGACAGGGACGATAGGAATTTTTGGGATGCAAGTTTTGCCAGATGGCTGGTTACCTTGTGATGGGAAGGCTTATTTGCGTAGTGATTATCCTGCTCTTTATGATGCGATAGGGATCAGGTGGGGAGGCGCTGATAGTTGGACGAAGTTTAATGTTCCCGATTTGCGTGGTGTTTTTTTACGAGGTGTTGATGATGACCGCGAGATAGACCGCTTTCGTTATCTTGGCAC
>NZ_JBHIML010000037.1:0-5522 GCF_042194015.1 Bartonella sp. MU37NMGALS | reverse complement strand
ACCCATAATTCTGCATTCCAATCTTTTCCTTCTTCTCGCAAAGTCGGTATAAGCGTCTGCCAAGCCGTCTCTGTAACGGGCTCTGCCTCATCAACCCAACAAAGCAAAATACGCCCCATAGACTTGATACTGGCTATATTGCGGTCCAGACCAGAAAACTGAAAGGCTATACGACCATCAATTGACTTAATCGAAGATTCCCCAACCTTGTAATAGTCCTTTAAAAAGTCATGTGCTTCAATGGCGCGCTTAATTTCCTCCAATGAACTTTCTGCCAAAGAATTCTGAAACTGACGTGCACAAAGTATAGTGCCCGATATCCCTTGCATACCAAATTGATAGCCTTTTAAAGCAGCCATCAAGGCAAATGATCTTGTCTTTCCAGACCCTCGTCCACCCCAAGCCGCCCGTACCAAAGCATCCCCTGTAAAAATCGGTATAAGCTTTGGTACAATACTAATCTGTCGTGTTGTCATTGACCAAAGGCGCGATTTCTACACGCGTTATCACCTTAATGGCTCCCCCATCTTCACCTGTTACCTGTAAAGGCAACACCTTACCAAGCAACGCTAAATAAGCCGCTGGACATTCTATAGCCTGTTTTTCCAAATAAGAAATCAAACCATCCTTGCCAATTTTATTCCCAGCATTCTCAGCAGCCTTAACCACTGCTTCTTTTAAAATGCGCGTCATCTTATTCGGAACGCCTTTGACACGCCCTTGACCTGCCTTTGGGGGTATACGCTTTTTAATCGGTTGTGGAGCCTGATGTGTATTTTCTGATGTCATAAAATACCCCTCCAGATAATAAAAAACCCCGCATTTGCGGGGATTCCAAACTGCACTGCCTCTCGTCTAGATACAGTACGACCAAGTACAGCAATGTCATTAAATACGATTTGCTACACTTTGTCAACACTAAAATAACACATATTGATAATTTCAAAGGGAATCGGTTAAACAGCGCTTATGAATAATTAAGGATCCAAAATAATGAAATCATTATCCATAACACGCATCATAACATTTATAGCTTTCTTTTCTATATCAGCGCTACCTGCATCAGCGTCATTTGGATTTATAGACAAATTGACGCGTATGTTTACAAGTGTAGATACTATAGAGAAGTATAATCAACTTTACGACAAATACGCGAGTAAAGAATATACTGGCTTTACGCATTTTAATAAGCTAAGCCAAGCACAAGAATTTGTATACAGCCGTGGCCATCATAAGATGCCTTCCAAATTTGATCCTGTATTGCATCGTCACGTATTCGTTATTTTATGTGGACGCTTTGTGAATTTATTGCGGGGTGAGTATAATGAAGAAATGTCATGGGCAATGCTACCCAATGTAATAAGTCGTTTACGTTATGAACATAATTGGAGTGAAAGAGATTTTATGTGGGCATACAACGAATCCAATAACAGCAAAAATCCAATGATTTATTATGCAAAAAAATTTCTTAGTAATTCGACTGGAACTGGCATTAGCCCCAAAACACAAATGATAGTTGTAGTATCTGACGTGAGCACCGGTGATTATGAAAACACTAAACAAGTCGCTAGATTTTGCAGAGACTTACCAACGATATATGATATAATGAAACCGTAATAGAGATTGTCATTTACGATCAAAATGTTTCTGAAGCACATTAAGAGCAACACGCAGCGAATTCACAAGATGTGGTAACATTTGATCTTCTATCACGAGGTACTGTAGCGCAGCATGAAGATTATACTGTCTATAGAGGCATTGGGCTTCTTTTAGTGCCTCTTGCATGTTGATAAACTGCTCTGTTGCAAATGCTACCCATTTATCTCTTGCCTTATCATCAGATGATGACGGCATTTCGTCATAAATCGCATTAGGCAAGCCTTTTGCACAAAGGTAATCGTTTCTTATCTGTAGATATTGCTGGGCGGCGTCGTATTGCTCTTGAGTAAGCACGCCTTGCAAACAAAGCCGCCCGATATAGGTACCAGAAAGTGGATTTTTTGCCTCTTGTAGCGTTAAACCGAAGCGCTTTGCACGCATTTCTATTGCCAATTTAACAACGGCTTCACGCGGTGCTTTTGCACGTGAGATGCGTCCGTTTGGTTCTCTTACCTGCCCTGCTATTTTAGGGCGTCCCCTCTTTTTATTTTTTTTCACAGATAACCTCAGACACCTGTTTAACGTTTTCCCAAATTTCCTCTGAGTTTGAATTTATTTTTGCATCTAAAGACGCTACAAGTACTAGCAACACGCCGCCTATACAAAAGGCTGGAATTTTTTTCCAATCATCATCATCATTCATCATCCACACGAAGATAATGACAATCATTACAATTAGAAAGCCTGCTGATATATTACAGAATGTCTCAATCTTATTATTATGTTGTAATGATTTTATCTCCTGATCTGTAATAGTATAGTTATAAACTGGCTTAGATTTACAGATTGCACTAAAGGTATGGAGCAGCGGCTTATCAGACATTTAAATACCCTCTATTAAAAAGGAACACTGTCATTCATAACGGTATGGAGCGTATCAAGAGGTCTGTAAATGCTTCTGTCATAAGCAGATGACTGATCTTGATTATCATCATTTTTGCCATCTAAAAGCTTTAACTCGCCTTTGTACTGAGGCAATATGACTTCTGTTACATAGCGATCAACACCGTTTTTATCTTGCCATTTGCGTGTCTGTAATTTTCCTTCTACGTAAACTTTTGAACCTTTGTTTAGATACTGAAGTGCAATTTTTGCCAAATGTGGATTAAACACCACAATGGAATGCCATTCGGTTTTGTCTATTCTTTTATTGGTTGCCTTGTCTGTATAGCTCTCAGACGTTGCCATTCGAAAATTGACCACCTCGATGCCAGATGACATTGTTTTGCTTTCTGGATTGGCGCCTAAATGACCAATTAACATCACTTTATTAAGCATTTGCTTTCTGTCCTTTAATGGAAAATAGTACTTAGAACAAAACATAACTCACAACTGATGGTAGTATAACACATTATGGTGTATTTTTACAAACAGAATTTATCATAACACACTGAATCTACAGTATGAATCCCATTTTTATTTTACTTAACAGCTTGCTTTTTGATACGTTTTGTGCAATAAAGAGATGTTCTTTTATATTTCGATTGGTTATTTTAATCGTTTATTTGGATCGCTAGCTGTTTTGATAATAAAAGCCGTGTCTTAAAGGACGCGGCTTTTTTGCTATAAAGCAGCCCCCCGCCCCGTTATTTACGCTGCTTTATCATCACCACAAATATCTTCAGAAATTTTTTGATTGCCATTAACCACGGCATTGCCATAAATCTTTACATAGATAGGTGGTGCATAGCCATCTGTACGAGGCTTGCTATAAACCGTTGCCTGGTCACAAACCCGTGCATTTCCATAAACCTTTACATGCTCAGAAATAGTAGCCCTGTCATAAACCTGCGCATCATCGTAAATCTCAGAAAATCCATAAATACAAGCATTTCCATAAACGCGTGCATTTCCATAAACCCTGCCAGTTACATGCGCATAATCAGAAACTTTTGCATTATCAGAAATATGACCAAGAAAAGAGACCTGAGCATTATCACAAACAACTGCATTGCCAAAAACATTACCATTAACCATTGCGTTATCACAAATTTTTGCATTATCAGAAATTTTTGCATTATGAAAAACCTGAGCATTGTCACAAACAATAGCGTTGCCTGATATTTTTGCACTTTTATAAACACGTGCATTATTACGCACTTGTGCATTTTCAGAAACAACAGAATCCATAGCAACCATGGCGTTATCATAAACCCAGCAATCACCATCATGTGATAAGCTTTTTTCGTTTTCAATAACGCCACCGAGATCACCTGCTTTAACATCTGCAAAATCTCTTAATGCTCTTATACGACGTACAGTTTTTCCCTCAGGAATACGGTGGATTTCATCTGTGAGTTCATATTTTTTGGATACATTTTTAGTGGTCATAGGTTTTACTCCTAATCTAAATATTCGATAAAATTTTAATGGAAATTTGAGAAGGCGCCCCCGCAACGCCTGTTATTTAAGCTGCTTTTGCAATAGCGTTTGTTAAAACGCGCTTGGCTTCTGTCGTAACCAATTTGTAGTGATCAAGCTCTTTTTCGATTTCATCTATTTTCACAAGACGACTAAAGATGATACCCATGATTTTAGGATAATTTGTCAAAACATACTGGCGAAGATAATTAAAATCATCAAAATCATGTTCTAACTGTAAATTTGATTGCCCCTCAAGCTCTATCCAACGATCAATAATCTTAGCACGCAATATTGTACTGTAACCTGAAATTAAGACCAAACACTCACGTTTAGGGAGGTGGTAGCAAGAACGGCTTTCACCTTTTTTGTCAAGATAACTGCCGCTAAAATCAACCGCCCCAAATTTGGGGGCGTTAAGCTGTTCAAGCATTTTCTTTATATCACGCATAACATGGTCATGTCTTTTACCACACAACTTTGCAATTTCACGGCTAGACATTGTCAACGTGGTTTGAGTGTTTACTAAATTGTTCATAATGAACTCCTACATGTTTAGAGTTTTTAATTGACAGCCCATAAGGGCGCCGGGTGCTAAAAACACGGCATGTAGTCCGCCGCTATACTTTTCCCTCGCGAAGGGTATTGTATGGTATAGCTACACCCGACAAAACCGTTATATGCCAATAATAGCATAAAAATAAAGCCAAATTTTGAAGCAGGAAAAGATTGTTTCGTAATCTATTCGCTACATGTTTAGTGTTTTTAGCACTTAATGATTCGTTTAACAGAATGACCTTTTAATGTCAATACGTATTTTTTATTTTTTTCAATTTTTTTCATTTTGATACCTACATAATTGAATATCAAGTGCTTTTAAATTTTACTTTTGGTTTTTAGTATAAAATGTAGTGCGTAAATGGACATGTTTATTAAACTGCGTGTATGCAACATGAGAAAGAATGAATAAACTAAAAAAAAGTACCAAATAACGATATCTAAATACCAAAATACAGTATAACTATTTGGAAAAATTAAAACGACAAGTGCTAAACTTATTAGCTTTAAAAGTCTGTGCAAATACTGTTGTAAATCACGTGTTAATGTCTTCCAACCTGTTGTATTGCCACGTTTGTATTTTGGATTGTTCTGCAACTCAAAAGGAATATGAGAATTGCATAAAATTACAAAAATATTTGTTATTATTATCAAACCAAAAGATGCAAATATCAAAATACCTTGGATAAAATAGGGATTTTTTTTAATTCCTAGAAAGCATAAAAATATAAAAATTATAATACCAAACAAGGCTCTTAGCTGCTTATCTGTAAACATATTTATTTCCTGCGGTTTTCGATAATTTTTTGATCTCTTTATTGATCTCGTCTATAAGAGGTTCGTAATTGAGAACGCTTTTCGGAATACCACCCCCATATATCCAAGCTTTCACTTGCGCCTTGGTACTGTAATCAACTTTACAAGGCATCTCATGATACTGACCA
>NZ_JBHIML010000036.1:0-5888 GCF_042194015.1 Bartonella sp. MU37NMGALS | reverse complement strand
AGCTTTTCAGGTGGAATACGCTATCAGTTTTAAATCAAGGCTGTAAAAATAGCCTATTCATTCTATTCAATTTAACAAAAAGGCAGCACAATAGTGCTGCTTTTTTTTTTATTTATAAATCCTAATGGCATTACACCTATCCCCTCCCTCTTATCAAGAAAAAATATAAGGCATTTTTATCCAGAATATATTAAAATCTATAAATAATGAAAGCGGAAAACTTTTAATAAAAGTGCAATTTTATTGACCAAAGTACCGTTCACTTTAAAGCTTTAAAATGAAGCTCTTTAATTAATTACGTTTTTCAACTTAAGATATGTCTGTTTTACCGCCCTCAATAAGATAAGCGATTATCAGAAACCTTCTCCTCATCTGAAAACTCAAACAAATTTTTTGTCTATAAAATATTCAAACAAGAAAATACACAAAAAGCTATAAACGATAGAATAGTAAAATATATTTTCGTATTAAGTGAAAATATCTTTGATATAATTATCATAAAATGTCTTAAGAGTCATAAAGAACTCTCAGTAATTATCAAAAAGTATTTTTATCATTTTATTAAGATATAAAAAATAATACAAATACAAAAAGAAAATAATTTAATAAAAAATAAACTATACATAATATGCATTTTCATGAAGATTATTTAAAATATTTGACAGAGAAGTAAAAATAGCTTACCGAGCTAGAGGTAATGTAACAACACTAAGAACAGTAACTCATTTTCTATTCTTCTTATGAGGTCGGTGGGGAAATGAATATTGGGGACTTCAAAGGAGAATACGGATGTATAAAAAATCCCTTTTATCATATACAGCAACAGTCGCGATCATACTCTCTAGTATCTATTCCAATGCACATGCTGAATCTCTTGAAGCTTCAGGAGAAGGACAAAGCGTCATCGGAGAAACCGGAAAGTCCTATGAAATTCTTCATGCAAAAGAAAGTGGCAAAATCACTGGTGAAAATTTAACAGTAACCGGAAATAAAGACACCAACGAAAACTCAAATCCTTTGATCCCACCATCCGCTGCTGTAACATCTGAAGGCGAGAAGAGTATGATCACATTAACGGGGGATAAAACAGCCATTAAAGGAACTGACTCTGATATCCGCTTGGGTCTTGAAGCAAAAGATGATGCTATACTTCAAATGACTGGGGGAACTATTACGATTTCCAACACTGGCGTTCACTTCTTGAATAGTAATAGCAAAGAAAACAAACTGGAAAAGGTGACCATATCAAGTGGTAAAGACGATGCACCACTACTCGCTGGAATAAGAACAGATAAAAGTACAGTTAATTTAGAAAATGTAAAAGTGACGCAAGCGACTAGTGCCGTAGTTGCAAATAAGAATTCTACAATAACAATCTCTGGAGGATCATTTGAAACAAAAGGGATAGCAGTAGGCGCTCATAATGGCAGCACCATTACTTTAAACAACAACGTTCAAATTACATCTGAGAACACTGGACTCCACGCAAACGCTTTAAACTCTACAATCACAATGACTGGAGGAGAAGTCACGGGAAAAGATGCAGCATTATCTACTACAAACGGTGGGCATATTAAGGCCACAGATGTTACTCTAAAAACAAAAGGGAATGGATATGGTGCATTTGCTAATGGCTCAGGTAGCTTGATTGAATTACTTGGAAATACAACAATCCATGATGCTGAAATCGGACTTTCTACACAAGACAGTGGCACAATTAAGATGACCGAGGGTACCATTACAGCTTCTATAGCTGGTGCTGGCTTCTTAAACAGTAACAGCACCGAAAACCATTTGGAAAATGTAACGATATCGAGTAGTAAAAACGATGTGCTACTGAACTATGGAATAAAGACAGACAAAAGTACCGTCACTTTAAAAAATGTAACTGTCTCTCAAGCAATCAATGGCATATTTGCAAATGATCACTCGACAATAACTGTCCTTGAGGGATCATTTAGTGGAAACGACACGGGGGTACAGGCTCAAAACGGCAGCACCATCACAATGACGAAAGGAAACATTAAAACTTCCAAATTTGGGGTATTTTCTGCTGACGCAGGCAGTGTAATTAAACTGCTTGGAGATACAAAGATTACTGATAGCGAAATCGGGCTTGGAGCAGGCAAAGGTGGCGCCATTATTATGAATGGAGGTACCATTACAGCTTCTATAACTGGTGCTGGCTTCTTAAACAGTAACAGTACCCAAAATACACTAGAAGATGTAACAATAATGAGTGGTAAAGTCGATGCACCAATAAACATAGGAGTAGTTGCAGACCAAAACAGTATAGTCGCTTTGAAAAATGTAACGGTCACTCAAGCAAATAAAGCCATAATCGCAGATCATTCTTCTGCAATAACAATCTCTGGCGGATCATTTGATGCAAAAGGAGCAGCAATAATTGCTCAAAACGGCAGCACCATCACAATGACAAAAGGAACTGTGACTGGGGAGAACGGAACATTGTGGGCATCAACAGGTGGTCATATTACGGTCACAGATGTTACTCTAAAAACAAAGGAGGCTGAATTCAGTGCATTTGCTAGTGGCGATAACAGTGTAATTGAATTGCTTGGAAATACAACGATTAGTGATAGTGATGTCGGGCTTGAAGCAGAAGACAATGCCATAATCAAGATGACGGGAGGAAACATTAAAACTTCCAAATTTGGTGCTGTTTTCTCTAACAGTAAGAGCGACAAGAACAAACTAGAAGAAGTGACGATAAGTGGTAAAGACCATGCGCTTCTAGAATTAGGAGTGGTTGCAAACCTAAACAGTACCGTCGCTTTAAAAAATATAAAAGTAACGCAAGCACAAACTGCCGTAATGGCGGATAATTCTTCCACAGTAACAATTTCTAGCGGATCATTTGATGCAAAAGGAGCAGCAATAGGTGCCATAAATGGTAGCACTATTATTTTAACAGATGCTGTGCAAATTACATCATCTGAGAACATCGGCCTCTATGCACAAGACTCAGGCAGCACCATCACAATGACGAAAGGAAGCATCACAGGGAAAGATATAACACTGTCTGCAGAAAATGGCGGCCATATTAAGGTTACAGATGTTTCTCTAAAAACAACCGATGGTAATGGGCTCTTCGGTGCATTTGTCAATGGCCCTGATAGCGTAATCGAATTGCTTGGAGATACAAAGATTAATGACAGTACAATCGGGCTTGGAGCACGTGATGGTGGCGTAATAAAAATGACAGGGGGAACCATTACAACTTCTATGGTTGGTGCTGGCTTCTTAAACAGTAACAGCACCGAAAACCATTTAGAAAATGTGACGATATCGAGTGGTAAAAAAGACGCGCCACTAGACACAGGAATAAAAGCAGAGAAAAACAGTACCATCGCTTTAAAAAATGTAACCGTCACTCAAGCAAAAAACGCCATAGTTGCAAATGATCATTCCACGGTAACAATCTCTGGCGGATCATTTGATGCAAAAGAAGCAGCAATAATTTCTCAAAACGGCAGCACCATCACAATGACAAAAGGAAACGTCATAGGGAAAGATATAACATTGTCTGCAGAAAATGGCGGACATATTACGGCCACAGATGTTACTCTAAAAACAACAGATGGCGATGGTATCGGTGCAGGTGCTGATGGCTCTAATAGTGTAATTAAGTTGCTTGGAAACACAACGATTAGTGATAGCAACATCGGGATTGGAGCAAGAAATGGTGGCGCCATCAGTATGAAGGGAGGAAGCATTAAAGCTTCTGTAGCTGGTGCTGTTTTTTCTAAAAGTGAAAGCGAAGAAAACTATCTGGACAATGTGATAATATCAAGTGGTAAAGACGGTGCGCTGCTAGGCTATGGAATAGAAGCAGAAGAAAAAAGTAAAGTCACTTTAAAAAATGTAACCATCTCTGACGCAATTAATGCCGTAGCTGCGTATGATAATTCTACAATAAAAATCTCTGGGGGATCATTTAAAGCGGAAGATGAGACAATATATGTAGCAGATGGCGGCACCATCAATTTAGACGATGCTGCGCAAATTACCTCATCTCACAGTTATGGACTCCATGCAGACGGTTTAAACTCTACCATCACAATGAATGAAGGACACGTCAAAGGGAACCGTACAGCATTGAGTGCGGAAGATGGTGGTCATATTACGGTCACAGGTGTTATTATCACAACAGAAAAGCAGCTTAGCGGATTAGGTGCAAGTGTTATCAATTCTAATAGTATGATCGAATTGCGTGGAACAAACATTAGAGATACTTCGACTGGACTCCTTGCACGAGACGGTGGCGTAATTAAGATGAATAAGGGAAGCATTACAACTTCTGCAGTTGGTGCTACCGTTTTAAACAGTAAAAGCAACGAAAACAAATTGGAAGATGTGACAATATCGAGCAATGGAAAAGGTAACTCGGCAATATTTACAGGATTAAATTCTCAAGCAAGCAATGTCATTTTAGAAAATGTACACATTACACAAGCATTCACCGGCGTAATAGCAATGGATCATTCTCAAATCACAATCTCTGGAGGATCATTTGCTGGAAACAATGTGGGGATACTTGCAGAGAGTGGAAGCACCATTACCTTAGCCGAAAATGCCCAAATTAAATCATCTAATGGTTATGCCCTCCATGCAACCGGCTTAGACTCCACCATCACAATGACAAAAGGAAGCATAACCGGGAAAGAAGCAGCATTGGCTGTTGAAAACGGTGGGCATATTGATGCAACAAATATTTTTGCAACAGCAGAGAGAAATGGCATAAAATTTGAAAATCCTGAAGAAGATACAACCTCAGAAATCAATTTAACCAATGCAAAGCTTCACATTAAAAACGGTATTGGAATTAATGTAGATGAGTCAACCGGCACAGTCAATCTTGGCAAAAAATCAGAAATCCATGGTGATGTTTTATTAGTAACCAAAGATTCAACAAAAGGAAATAATTTCACTTTCACACTCAATTCTGATGACTCCATATTAGAGGGTAGAGCAAAAATTATTAACAGCCCTAAAACAATCTTTAATTTGCAAAACAATACACAATGGATTGTAAAAACCAGCACAAACGAAAAAGATGATGATGGCAATCTCCTTGATATTGCTCAAAGATCTCGTTCTGATATTTCCACGCTTAATCTCGATAATAGCTCCATTATCTTTAGTGAACCAACAGAAGAGCATTATCACACATTACATATAGGCTCTGGTAAACCAGACACGCAAGAAGTCTACAACGCAACAGGAAACGCAAAGATTTACTTCAATATTGCTTGGAGTGATGGCTTAGCAAGTGCCGATCAAAAAACCGATAGGCTTCTCATTCACGGTGATGTCTCAGGCTCCACAACAGTTTATATTGACAGCGATTCAGGGAATAAAGATAGTGTAGTAAATGCTGCAGATCCTTCAAATATCGGTGGACTTTCGCTTATTCAAGTCTCTGGAAAAGCACAAGAAGACTCTTTCAAATTGGCAAATGGCTATACCACAAGAGATCGTTTACCTTATAAATATACACTAACTGCTTATGGACCAGAGTCAAGCCATGGACAGGCAGATGTTGCACAAAGCCTCTTTGATGAAAAGAATAAAAATTTCTGGGATTTCCGCTTACACAAAGAAATTCTTGAAACTGGTTCTGGCTCTGGTCCAAGTGTGGCTACTCTTGTACCACAAACAGCAAGCTATTTGGTCATGCCGAATGCTCTCTTTCACGCTGGGTTAACCGATATAGCTAAGCAAGACGAGTTTTTAGCTAATATGAGAATATCCACCGTAGGACAAGGAATAAAGAACGCGTTCTTCTTATACACCTATGGAAGCACAGGAACTTTATCTTCTGAACGCGGACCTCTCAAATACGGTTACGGTGCTGATATTCGTTA
>NZ_JBHIML010000035.1:879-5938 GCF_042194015.1 Bartonella sp. MU37NMGALS | reverse complement strand
ACAGCCAAACCAATCGCTGCAGCTTGTCTTGCTTCCTTGCGAACATCCTCAATAGCATAATTTAACGTCTCAAACTTCATATCTGTGTAGGATTTTGCCTCGTTAACGCCATTATCGACAAGACTACCTATTTGATCATCCGTATATTTCTTCGCATCTTCAAGAACTATCTTCATCTGCTGTTCGGTGTAATCATGTAACTGACCCCCATTAACAGCTTCATGCGAGCCCGTTTCAATCTTTCCATCCGCTACATTGTCTATCAAAACTGGATCACTCTCATTCCCACCTACTAACGTAACCTTATTCGTCTTTTTACCATCACCATCTTTGTCATATTTAACCGCTCCGTCCATAACCGTTGTTGTAATATCTTTTACATGTTGATCAATCGTATCTACTTTCTTTTCAACCTCTTTCACTTTCTCATTCGTCTCCCATAGCTGACCTCCATTCACAACTTCTTGTGAATTCTCTTCAACTTTACCAGCTAAGACATTCTTAATCTTGCTCGACTTGTCATCATGCTTCGCGTCATACGCTCCTTCAGTTTCATTCCAATTTAAACCATTGGACGCAACATTCTTCTCAACATCATGAATACGATTGTTGATATTAGTCATACCTATATTCACACCATCAAACGCAGCCGCAACATTATCATAGCTCGTCTTCTCATCTGAACTACCGTCGCTCTTAAATTGTGCAACCTTGAATTCCGGTGCACTCCATTTCCCATCCTTATAGCCGGCTCCTCCTCCTAAATAGGCCGCTAAGACATTACTCATAGAATAAAGTTGTGAACCATTAACCGCATCCGTGGATGTTTCTGAAATCGTTCCACCACGCACTCCAGAAAGAGTCCGTTCCGCTCCATCAATGTTGGAAAGGGTAATGCTCGTACCGCCTTTTTCGCCTCCAATACTAATAACATGCGTCTTGTCATCTTGTTTAACTAAGCTATCACTAACAACATTGTTAATTTCTTTGTGAATATTCGTGAAAGATGTCCCTACTCCTGCTAACGCATCCGCAACATTATCGTAGCTCTTCTCTTCAGAACTACCTTCAGAGTTGACAGTTTGTAGCTTGAAACTTGGAGCGCTCCACTCACCCTTATCATTATAGCCAGCACCTCCACCAAAATACTCCGCAAACATCTTATTCATGGAATAAAGCTGTGAACCATTAACCGCATCCGTCGATGCTTTTGAAACTACACCTTCCTTGACTCCAGAGAGTGTCCGCGCGGCATTATCACTGTTTGCAATATTGATGCTCGTACCGCCTTTTTCGCCTCCAATGCTAATAACATGCGTCTTATCATCTTGTTTAACTAAGCTATCACTAACAACATTGTTAATTTCTTTGTGAATATTCGTGAAAGATGTCCCTACTCCTGCTAACGCATCCGCAACATTATCGTAGCTCTTCTCTTCAGAACTACCTTCAGAGTTGACAGTTTGTAGCTTGAAACTTGGAGCGCTCCACTCACCCTTATCATTATAGCCAGCACCTCCACCAAAATACTCCGCAAACATCTTATTCATGGAATAAAGCTGTGAACCATTAACCGCATCACTTGAGTCTACAGTAATGTCTCCATTCGCAAGATACTTAATCTTGCTATTGGTTTTACTATTTTCTTCTCCATGCAAGGCTACAAAGGCTCCCTCTTTCTCACCCCACATCAACGCATTCTGCTTAATGTTTTCAGTAACCGTCGTATTGCTTTGTGTAATCTCTTTATGAATGTTCTTGAAAGAAGTACCTACACCCTCAAAGGCTTCCGCAACACTTGCATAGCTCTGCTCTTCAACATCACTACCATCTTCCTTAACGGTCTTAACCTTAAAAGTGGGAGCAGTCCACTCTCCACTCTCATACTTGGCACCTCCGCCCAAATATTTCGCTGTATGCTCAGCAACTGTAGTAACATTTTTATTGGTGGTAAAAAGCTGTGAGCCATTAACCGCTTCGCTTGAGTCTTCTAAGAGTGATCCAGCACTCACACCAGAAATTTTCCGTTCCTTACCGTCTTTGTTGAGAATACTTACTTCAGTACCGCCTGATGCCTTACCAATGGTGATAGCACCCGATCCCCCCGCACGGAGACTACGCGCTAAAGTAACCTCTTCTTCTTGCTTAACAAGGATACTATCTCTTACATCGACAATCTCTTCATTCAAAGTGGTGAAAGCACTGTTAACACCTCCAAAAGCATCAGCAACATTATGATAAGTCTTCTCGTCACCTTCTGTGCCATCAGCATCAAATTGCGCAACTTTGAAATCAGGTTCTGTCCATTTGCTGTCCTCATACTTGGCATTACCACCGAAGTACTCCGCAAGGGCTGTATTCGTAGAATGGAGCTGTGAACCATTAACCGCATCGGTTGAGCTTTCTGAGAGTTCACCATCCTTAAGAAACGTGATCTTGCTGTTGCCTTTTTTCTCTCCTTCTCCATGCTGCGCACTAAAGGCATTTGCATCTTTGCTCCATGACAACGAATCCTGTGCAACACCTTGTGTCACATCCTTGATCCGCTGATTCACATTCTTGATACTCGTATCAATGCCTTCAAAAGCTGTACCAACATCTTTAAATTCAGCTTCTTCTTCCTTACCGTCTTCAGAAACCTTAGATAATTTATAGGTGGGTCCTTTAAAAGTACCATTATTAAATGCTGCTTCACTACCTAAGAACTTGGCAACATCCTCACCGATTTTGTTAATCTGTCCACCCGTGATTGCATCATGTGAACTCTCTGCAATCTTACCATCAGCAACATTATGGAGACCTACAGCTGTCTTATCTTTACCGCCTAAAGTCACACTTGTATAATCAATGCTGCCATTGTCGTCACCTGTTTTATCATAATGAACAACGGCTGATTCATCAGACTGAAGACTGTTCGAAAGATCTTTTAAACTTTTATCAAGTTGACCTTTATTAACCGCTTCATTGTCATTCTCTGCCTTCTTCACACCAGAAAGAGTCCTATCTTGATTATCCTTATCGGCAATATTGATGCTCGTACCTTCTACCTCTTTACCAATATTGATAACCTTTGTACCAGCATCCTGCTTAACAAGGCTATCGCCTACGACTTTACTAATCTCCTTGTTAATCTCGTTATGAATGTTCGTGAAAGAACTGCCTACGCCTGCAAACGCTTCCGCTACACTATCATAGCTCTGCTCTTCAACAGCACTGCCATCTTCTTTGATTGTTTTAACCTTGAAACTTGGAGCAGTCCATGTACCATTCTCATACTGAGCACCACCACCTAAAGATTTTGCAACTCCATCACCCAATTTATAAAGTTGATTGCCTGCTACAGCATCGCTTGAAGTTGAAGTAATGTCTCCATTTGCAAGCGACGTAATCTTACTGCTGCTTTTTTCCTCTCCATGCTTCGCTGCAAAAGCACCTGCAGTCTTGTCCCACAACAAGGAATCGCTTTGAACAAGGGTAATGTCTTTGGTAATTTCATCCTTAACTTTCTCGAATTTATCTTTAACTTTTTCGAATGAAGAACTAACGCCGGTAAAGGCTGAAGCGACATCATTATACGTTGAGTCAGAAACATCCCCTTCTTCCGTGAAGCTCTTAACCGTGAAGGTAGGAGTAGTCCATGTGCCATTCTCATACTGAGCACCACCACCTAAAGATTTTGCAACTCCATCACCCAATTTATGAAGCTGATTGCCTGCTACAGCATCGCTTGAAGTTGAAGTAATGTCTCCATTTGCAAGCGACGTAATCTTACTATTTGTTTTGCTGTTTTCTTCTCCATGCTTGGCTACAAAGGCCTTTTCAGCATCGCTCCACAACAAAGCATCGCCTTGGACTTCTTGCGTAATATTCGTTAGTTTTTCAGTAAAGTTTTTGACCTCATTCGTTAGATGAGTATTCACATTCTTGACACTCGCATCAAGCCCTTCAAAGGCTGAACCAACATCGTTATATGGATTAGTCGTTACCGTACCATCTTCAGCAATATTAGAGATGTTATAAGTCGGAGATGTAAAAGAACCATCTTTAAATGTAGCACCACCACCAAAATAGGTAGCTGCCTTATCGCCCAATGAATAAAGCTGTGAGCCATTTACTGCATCAGTTGATTCTGCTGTAATCTTACCTATGCCAACATTATGCAAAGAAACAGTGCCTTCCTTCGGATTTCCAAAAGTTACACTGGTTTGTTTAGCTTTACGAGCTGATCTGGTAAGTACATTTAAATCTTCTGAATCTTCTTCTGTATCGTAGAAAACTGCTACAGAACGCACTTTTTCAATTTCATCAGAAAGTTTTTCCACGTTTTCATCAAGCTGACCTTTATTAATGGCCTCATCGCTCCGTTCTGCATCCTTCACGCCAGACAGAATTCGACTCTTACTGTCCTTATCCGCAATAGTGATTGTAGCACCATCTTTTTCCCCACCAATCTTGATGAGCTTCTTCTCGTCATCCCACTTAACAAGACTATCACCTTTAACATTGGTAATTTCATTGGTAATCTCATTTTTTACATTTGTGAGGGAAGTGCCAACACCCGCCAAAGCCTCCGCTACAGTATTATATTTCGTCTCTTCAGAGTTACCATCTTCTTTGACTGTTGTAACCTTGAAGCTTGGGGCTGTCCATTGACCATTCTCATACCTAGCATCACCGCCAAAAAACTTTGCAACTTTATCACCTAGAGTATGAAGCTGATTACCCGCTACCGCATCCGTTGAGGTTGCAGAAATGTCTCCATTCGCAAGATACTTAATCTTGCTATCTGCTTTCGCATCTCCCTCTCCATGCTGCGCACTAAAGGCATCCTCATCCTTGCTCCAAGACAACGAATCCTGAGCAACGCCTTGAGATACTTCCTTAATACGCTGGTTTACATTCTTGATATTTGTATCAAGCCCCTCAAAAGCACTTCCAACATTATCATAGCTACTTTCTTCTGAAACGCCATCTTCAGAAATCTTAGATAATTTATAGGTGGGTCCTTTAAAAGTACCATTATTAAATGCTGCTTCACTACCTAAGAACTTGGCAACAT
>NZ_JBHIML010000035.1:0-779 GCF_042194015.1 Bartonella sp. MU37NMGALS | reverse complement strand
TGATTCATCAGACTGAAGACTGTTCGAAAGATCTTTTAAACTTTTATCAAGTTGACCTTTATTAACCGCTTCATTGTTTTTTGTTGCTTCCCCAACACCAGAAAGTATCCTATCCCCTTTATCCTTATTGGAGATATTGATTTCACTGCCTTCTACCGCTGCGCCAATAGTGAGACGATGCGTTGTTTCGTCTTGCTGAACAAAGCTTTCGCTTTCTACCTTGTTAATCACATTATTAACCTGTTCAGTCAATTTATTCTGAACATTCGTGATAGAACTACCAACTCCAGCAAAAGCAGATGCCACATCAGGATAATCCTCATCTTCAGGGCTGCCATCTTCCTTGATTGTTTTTACCTTGAATGTAGGAGCGGTCCATTTCCCATCCGCATAGCTAGCACCACCACCAAAATACGAGGCAACATTCTGATTGCTCTCAAAAAGCTGTGAGCCATTTATAGCATCAGTTGATTCTGCTGTAATCTTACCTATGCCAACATTATGCAAAGAAACAGTGCCTGTTTTGGGATCACCAAAAGTTACACTATTCTTATTAACTTTACGTGCTGATCTCGCAAGCAGATTAACATCATCTGAATCTTCTTCCTCATCATAAAGAACTGCCACAGACCGCACATCTTCAATTTTGTTAGAAAGATCAGTTACATCTTGATCAAGCTGACCTTTGTTAACGGCATCAGTATCATCAGTACCCGTTGCAACTCCCGTTATCTTTTTACTGCCAGCATCAACACCAGAAGTCGTTATTTTCGGACCAC
>NZ_JBHIML010000034.1:0-6450 GCF_042194015.1 Bartonella sp. MU37NMGALS | reverse complement strand
AGCAAATCGAAACCTCATCAGACAACCAACCTCCCATTCACGAGCAAGAGAACGTTCCCAAAAAAGCAAAACGAGCGCAAGCTAATCGCGGTTGTCGATTGCCAGATGATTTCAAACCTAATTTGCAATACGCAATCGATAAAGGCTTAACCCATGATGAGGCGCTGTTAGAAATCGAACGGTTCAGAAATTTTTGGCTGGCAAAATCCGGAGCAAATGCAAACAAAACAGATTGGCCGGCGACATGGCGAAACTGGATTATACATCCAGAGTACGGAGCGCTATCCAAGAAACAAACACAAACACTTAGAGGTTATCATGGAAAATTCACTCAGAAAACTTTCACAGAACAGCTTGCAGAAGGCTTCAACGAACTCAGAGATCATCTCTCATCTGGAGAAGATTATGGAAATGATCAGTCCGGGATATCCATTGACGCTGAAAGCTGGGAATACATTGACAAAACAGGAGGAAGCGCAAACCTTAGATGCTTGCAATCGTCTACAAGCGTTGCTCTCTGTGAAAGCTTCAGTTAAGCAAATTGAGCAAGCTTCTTTCCTACTCTCAAGCATGAGAGTCCCTGCGAATACAGACTCTAAAGCCGTCGTTTTATCCTATGGCATGATGCTGGACCGCATTTCGTCATATGCTCTGAAAAAGGGCGTTGAAGATATCGTAACTGGTCAAGCAATTGGGATATCAAAAACATTTATGCCAACTTGTGGAGAGCTTTTAACTTATTGCCAGACACTAGAAAATACCCTTCTTTCAAAAGCCGAAACTGTACGTAGAGCAATTGAAAACACACGTGAGAAAACACTCAAAGAAAAAACAGCGAAAGAGCATTTTAGACCACTAACGCTTGTTCACAAGCAAGAGCTTGAAGAAACTTTAACTGGTCTTAGGGGAACAGTGAAAAACATTGCAGGTTAGCAAACTAGTGAAAAGTGCTGATCATTTTACGATTAGACATGCATTTAAATCGACAAAAAAGCACCTTACAAAGCGATTTAAAGATTTTACGATGAAAACCATATCTGCAATATAAAACGCTCTGTACAGTCAAATTTTAGGCAAATATACCAATTGGTAAAATTATGGACTAAAAACATGAGAATATTAAAAGACCTGTTCTTAAAAAAACGTAAACAACCCATGCAAAAAGAGTTTGTTGCGACAGCTGTTGGTTATGTTCCTTGGGGGGGCGGAGCAGAGGAGTATTTTTACAACCTCTACGAATATGAAGACGGCACAAGAGAGTGTGAAAAGTTTGATGGCGGACAGTATTACAAAACACCTAAGAATGCCGATTTTAGTACCAAAGCGCAAGTAAAAGCTTGGGTTTACGGTGGAAATATTCCGAAAAGCGTTCTCAATTACGAACCTCTTATAGATGAGATCAATAAAGAGATCAAAAAATTATCGGAAGCTTCTGAAAAAACAATGATTAGATGCTAACTCATATCAGGAACAACTTGACAAATTTTTAAAAGCCATTAGGTTACGAGGCAGGCTTAAAACACCTGTAACCAATCGGTTCAACAGTATCCCGAAAGATCTGTTGCCCTTCATTTTATTATTCCAGGGTCTTCACATGTATGTCCAAGGGTAACCTAAAGATGTGAAGGACTGAATTGGTTCGGTTGTTTTAGCCCTGGATACTTAAACTTTTAAAACAAAGGAACCAATATTATGAACACACTCATTAAAATATCAGAAAAAATTATTGAACAAGAAATTGTGCAAACGGTCAATGCGCGTGAGTTACACGCATTCATGGAAATAGGAAAACGTTTCGCTACTTGGATTACAGATCGTATTAATCAATATACATTTGAAGAAGGTAAAGATTTCATAAAAACACAAGATTTGCGGTTCCCAAAATTGGGAAGCGCAAAATCTAGAGCTGTTACAGCAATAGAATATCATCTCACTCTAGACATGGCGAAAGAGCTCTCAATGGTTGAACGCAATGAGAAAGGACGTCAAGCACGCCGTTACTTTATTGAGTATGAAAAGAAACTGAGAAACCAATCTGTTGATTATAATCGTGATACGCGCTTTGATTTGCCAAGCTATTGGGAAGATATGAACGCTGGTGAAAAAGTTTTATATCTTTTAGGTCCAATTCATGTGCGTCTTCTTGATGCCTTCAGAGTAGATGAAGAAAACAGAAAATATAAAGCTCTCATTAAAGAAGCAAAACAGGTTCTAGCAAGGTCTGCCGTAAAAGCAGCTTAGATTTAAAAACATAACTCCCCATTTTAAAAGTGGGGAGGAAGTTAAGCCGCATTTTTGATTGTGATAACAACTTGCTTGCCAAGAACACTCAGTGCTTGCTCTAATGTTTGAAGCTTAGTTGGATAATTTGGATCAAGAATGCGTCTTGCTTCTGTTTCTTTTTTACCCAAACGATTAGCCAATTCTGTTTTTGTGATATTCGCTTCATTAAAGGCTTCTACCACTGCAAGTTTAAGAGCATTCCACGCATCTACCGTGACCTCTACAAGGTCTTTATATTGCTGTGGTACTGGTAAAGGTAAACCGCGCATAGGATAGCTCCGTAATGCTAACCCTAAAGCTTCAACAGCATTCTCTAATGCCTCAGTTCTATTTTCTCCAGCTGTTATTGCTTCTGGTACATCTGGAAAGGTTACAATAAAACCACCATCTGGATCAGATTCCAGTTTTGCTTGATACGTGTACTCCATGTTTAGGTCTCCTCGCCATGATCAAAATGCTTTTGAAACGAAAAATTAAAGCCGTTGAGAGAGTAACTCATACCCCCAACTGCTTTTTTATTATTTTCACGTAAAGTGGGGTCAATTCACCAGATTTTATAACGGTTGTCTTATCTCCAAAAGTTACCAAATAATGTGACCCTTTACCTGCATCAGGAGCTTCACTGTAATGAATGCCTCTTTTTCTGGCTTCTTTACGTAACTCTCTAAGCAGTGCTTCTCGTTTCATTTAGCCTCCCCTTTCTGCATAAAATGAATATCGCACAAAAAGGTTCGATAGTCAACAATAAATCGAACAAAAAAGTTTGATACAGACTCTTAATGAAAGAATATTTATTGAAAAGTTAAAAGTAGAAATAAGAAAGCCGTGCCATTTGTGTGACATGTTTTTTTTGATGAATAATTTGTCAAATAATATTATAATGTAATACATTAAAAAACTGTTATTAATAAACTGAAATAATTGAATAAATACGCAAATTATGCTAAGATTTTTTATGTATAAATTGCTAATCTAATGGGGCTACAAATATGCTAAATAAAGTGATGTTAATCGGGCGCCTTGGTGCTAATCCCGAAAGCAAAACAATGAATTCTGGAGCAGAAATAGTCAATTTTAGTATAGCGACTTCTGAGAGCTATACAGATAAAAAAACCAATCAAAAAGTAGAGAAAACAGAATGGCATTCCGTGGTGATTTTTAATCCGCATTTAGCAAAAATTGCACTTCAATATCTAAACAAAGGTTCAAAGGTTTACATAGAAGGAAAATTACAGACACGCAAATGGCAAGATAAAAATGGGCATGACCGTTACACAACAGAGATTGTCTTACCACAATTCAAAGGCGAGTTGTATTTGCTTGATGCAAAGAAAGATCAATCAGCATCCCCTACCCCTTCACCTATTACTTCTCAAAATTATGCTATCGCTTCAGGTGCTCAAGATTATAGAACAGCTCTTAACGATAGCGTCCCATTCTGATTGAAAAAATATGGCTAAAAGAAAAAAACATGCAAAACGTGGTCGTCCTCGGATTAAAGGATGTATCAGAGAACCAAATGGACGCATCTCACGAGCAAAAACACCGCATGAACCCATGGATAAATTGGCAATTGAAATGCGTGCCAAACGCTTCTGCTTGACCACAGAAGAGGCTAAAAATCCGCTTTCCGGCACCTATATCGGGCGGCTTTATCTGCAAGGTGTGATTAATCAAGACCAATATGATGCTGCACAAAAATATCTTGAAGTGAGAAACAATTACCTATGTGCAAAAGGATTGCCTAATGCAATTTATGATAACTTTACTCCTTCATCAAATGAGGAGGCACAAAAACGGTGGATTGAAAGAGCAACTCATTGTTATGAATTGACGAAAGAGGCTATCAAAGAAGCACAACACCTCTATAGAAAGTATAATCTTTATGCTGCATTACAATATCTTGTTATAGAAGATCAATCGCTAACACATCTTGTTAGTTCTTTGCGTATTGTTCTTAATGCGCTTCATAAGCACTTTAGCCATTAAAAAAGAATTGACATCAGATGAAAAATCATTAAAATGTGTATATATTTACACATCGTTAGTTTAGGGAATGGAACAAGATAGCCGAAAAATCATTGCAAAATTAAAGCGTGATGGCTTTGAACTTGTCAAAGTAAAAGGTTCTCATCATAAATTAAAAAAAGATGGTAAGGTTGTTATTGTTCCACATCCTAAAAAAAATCTTCCGATTGGTACAGCACGTTCTATCGCACAACAAGCAGGTTGGTTAAAAAAAGGAGAAGAAAAATGAAAAGATTTTTTGCTCTTGTTCATAAAGATGAAGATTCTGCTTTTGGTGTTCAGTTTCCTGATTTTGAGGGGCTTTTTTCTGCTACTGATGAGGAAGAAAATTTAATCGCAAATGCAACAGAAGCACTTCAACTTTATTGTGAAGATATAGATATAGTGCCTATTCCTTCAAAATTTGAAGAAGTCATACAACGGGAATCTGTCAAAACAGCTTTGTCAGAAGGAGCTTTTTTAATACAAGTCCCCTTTATTGAAAATGATGCAGAAGTGGTACGTACGAATATATCTATTGAAAGAGGGCTTTTGCGTGCAATTGATGATTGTGCACAAGAAAGAGGTTTAACAAGATCTGCTTTTTTGGCAACAGCAGCGCGTCACGAGCTTAATATTTAGATTTTCTTCTTTTTTAGCTGTGTCAATACATACCTTTTTGTTTCTAAAAACACCATATTTAGGTAAAAAAAATAAAAAAAATACAAGATCATGATTTTTTTTGTTGACATAGTGTAAAAAATCGTATTTAATGACGACACGGCACTAGTCGTATTGTGTCTAAAATTCAAAAATATCCTCAAAAATTCAGTAAAATGTGAACTTGAAACGTGGCTAGAAAGCCCCGTTTTCTAGGTAATTCTGGTTAATCAATTTTTCACAGAATAAAAATCAATATTTGACTAATGATGTCATTAATTATGACTCAAAAGGAGCAATGATGAAAGCTGTCATCACTAAGCCAATGTGTGTTGTTGGAGACAATAAAAGCACTGTTCGCTTTGAACCATCAACACCCAATAATCCATTTGTTGAAGTTTCTAATCAAGTCTACGCACGTCTCAAGCGCGCTAATGCTGCAAAACTTTTTGTTGAAGTCAAGACAACAGCAAAACCTGACAAGGCGGTTGAACAAATTAAACAGATAGAACCAGAAGCCGTACAAACATCATCTGAACCAGTGACAGAGAAAACCTCACTCGAAAAACCAAAAGCACCTAAAACTTCCAAGTCATCAACACCTACCCCCAAAAAGGCTTAGAAGTTGAAATTAATTATCCACCAAAAATGGTATCTTCAACAGGTAAAAGATACCTTCACAAACCTTCAAGCACCACGCCTTAATTGGGCTCTGCGTAATGCTCTAAACACTGCAGCAAAACAAGTTGAACGCTTTACTGAAAAGCAAGTTGCAGACATCTCATCAGCCCAAATAAAGCGTATAAGAAGAGGTGTTTATATTAAAGAAAAGGCGACAGCAAGGTTTCTTGAGACAGATATCATTGGTTCTGGAACACCAATACCTCTTAAATTTTTTCAAGCAAGAGAAACAAAACGCGGCGTAACTTACACACTGTTTGGAAAGAAAGAAATCTTACCCCATGCTTTTATCAAAGGTGGGAGTTTTCCAAAGCGCGTTGAATTAAAAAAGCTGAATGGGAATGTGTTTCAAAGAGCCGATGGAGATCAATTCCCCATTGCAAAACAAAAAGGACCCTCCATTGCTGGGGTGATGTCCAAGCCAGAAATTGCAAGTGCTATTGTAAAAAAAGCCAATGAAAGACTAATCGAAAACATACAGTACCAACTTGCTCGTCAAGAATATGCCGCCAAGATGAAAGCTAAATAATGTTCTTAAGCTATGTCAACACACTACTCACTTTAATTGTAATTTTTAAAGCAGATTATCACTTGCGCTTTGGTTTTTCCCAGAAAAAAGTCAATAAAATCAATACAAAAGGTACTTCCCAGCGGGTTGGGTCTGTTGCGGGGCGGACGAGCGCGAACTATCGCTAGCGACAGAATTTTCAAATCAACTGTACATTGTACATTTAACTCATTGATAAATAATGATTTCAATATGTACACTGTACAGTATGCGATTATTTTTAGATAAAAATTATTTTTACTCTTGACATT
>NZ_JBHIML010000033.1:0-6589 GCF_042194015.1 Bartonella sp. MU37NMGALS | reverse complement strand
AACGATACAACCTATATCGACAATACAACCTTAAATACAATCCATAATATATATTTGTCAGTTTGTGTCAGTAAATTAAACTGACAAATTAGATTATTTTAGTGACTCATAAAACCTATCAAAATACTCATTATGATATTTTAAAAGCACATAGTTCATTTGTCTTGATGAACACGTGAAACGAACAGCAAATTTTACTACTTTGCTGATCTTATCCTATGCCATGGGCTGTTGATAAACAGCCTTTTAAACCCCTTTTGAAAAAATATCGGCTTTTTTAGCAGTTTTTTCCCATTTTTATCGTTATTTGCTTTAAATGCATTTAATTGAATTCGTTTTGATTCTTTTGATGATTATTGATCATATCATAAGGCAAGGGATTTTTATTACAATATGCTGCAATCTATTAAGTATGATAACAAACACATCACTTTACACTCCCTTTTACAATCCTATCGTGAACAGGCAACATCAAATGCTCTACGGGGGAAAGTATTTGAAGATTTTGTGACAAAATATCTTATGTATGACCCTCTCCACTATGGGCGATATGAAAAAGTTGAGAGCTATTATGAATGGGCGAAAGAGCGTGAAGGTTGGAATAAAAATGATATCGGCATTGATCTGGTTGCCAAACTTCGCAATCAAGAGGGTTATGTCGCTATTCAATGTAAGTTTTATCAGGCAGACCATCAGATCAGTAAAAAGGATATTGATAGCTTTATCGCGGCATCTGGAAAAGACATCTTTAAATATCGTCTTCTCGTTGACAGCACAGAAGTGGAATTAAGTGACAATGTGAATACCATGATTAAAGGACAAGCGATACCCGTTTATCGCATTGACCTTCGTCATATGGAAAACAGTCGGATAGATTGGCAAATATTTGCAACAAAACAAGAAGTGGTTCTGAAATCAACCAAAGAGCCTCGTTCCCATCAAGAAGAAGCCATCAAGAAAGTCTGTGAAGGTTTAAAAGAAGCAGACCGTGGCAAGCTGATCATGGCATGTGGTACGGGGAAGACTTTCACCAGTTTGAAGATAGCAGAAACCCTTGCTGGGAAAGGCAAGCGTGTTTTGTTTCTGGTCCCTTCTCTGGCTTTAGTCTCACAAACAATCCGTGAATGGACAGCCGATGCACAAGTACCTTTGCGTTCTTTTGCTGTGTGTTCGGATACAAAAGTAGGCAAGCGTCGTAAGAACCAAGATGATATTGTTGGCATGGAAACATCAGATCTTGTTCTCCCTGCTACCACGGATGCCCAAACCCTTGCCAAAGAAGCTTGCGAAAACCTAGCAGATGCAATGACGGTGGTGTTTTCAACTTACCATTCTATCCAAGTGATTTCAGATGCGCAAAAAGAGCATGGTTTACCCGAATTTGATCTAATCATTTGCGATGAAGCACATAGAACAACTGGGGCTGTGTTAGGAACAGACAAGCGTGAATCTGAATTTATCAAGGTTCATGATAACAGAATCATTCGGGGTAAAAAACGTCTATATATGACAGCAACCCCCAAAATCTTTACAGATAAGATAAAAAGGAAAGCTGACCTATCTGATACTGTTCTTGCCTCTATGGATGACGAAAAAATTTATGGCAAAGAACTGCATCATTATACATTTGCGGAAGCTCTAGAACATAAACTGTTATCACCTTGTAAAGTTATCATATTAGTTGTCAATGAAAAAGAAGTAAGCCAATCCATTCAACATCTTATTACCGATAAGAATTATGAACTTATTCTTGACGATAGGACCAAGATTAATGGCTGTTATAGAGCCCTTACCAAAATGGATCTGAAACTTGATCTTGAAGATGACCCCAATCCCATGCGTAGAGCTTTAGCATTTTGCAAAGATATTGATACTTCTAAACGCATATGCAAGGAATTCAAAAAAGAAAAAGTTCAAGAATCTTTGCACGCCCTTCATAAAAACTATAAAGATACTCCCCCTCTTAACTGTACTCTTGCCCATATTGATGGAACCTTTAGTGCTAAAGAGCGTACAAAACAACTTGACTGGTTAAAGGAAGATGCGGGGGAAAATACGTGTCGTGTGCTAACCAATGTACGCTGTCTTTCTGAGGGTGTTGATGTTCCTGCTCTTGATGCTGTTCTATTCTTACACCCGCGAAAAAGTCAAATTGAGATTATTCAAGCAATAGGCCGTGTCATGCGTCGAGCAGAGGGTAAGAAAAGAGGCTATATCATTCTACCCGTTGGAGTACCGGCTGGCATTCCACCAGTACAAGCCTTGGAAAATAATCCAAAATATGATGTCATCTGGCAAGTCGTCAATGCTTTGCGTGCCCATGATGAGAGTTTTAATAAAATAATCCACCATATGTCCATAAAACAGGACGTAAGCTATGCCCTTGATATTATTGTTCCTTCTCAAAAGGCTACCTCAGAAGATACAACTGTGGTTATTGATGACTTACCTATACGCTCAAAATCAGAATATTCAGGACTGAACATTGGATCACCAACTTATGAATCCTTTCACGGATATAAACCAGAAGAAGAATTATCCCTTTTTTCTCAATATCCGGATGTCATTAGAGCAGCTATTGTTAAGAGAAATTACGACCCTAGCTATTGGAAAAGATGGGCAACCAATGTTGCTGATCTTGCTCAAAATCATATCACACGCTTAACCGAAGTTTTAACAAAATCAGAAACGGAAACGCGGCGGGTGTTTAATGGTTTTATGACCGAATTACGTAACAATTTAAACACGACCCTCTCCGAAGAAAATGCGATTGAAATGCTTGCACAACATCTTGTGACGCGTCCAGTCTTTGATGCTTTGTTTGAGGGGCATCAGTTTGTTCAAGAAAATCCCGTCTCTTGTGCTTTACAACGTGTACTTAATATCCTTGATAAAGTTACTCTTAAAGAAGAATCTCAAGATTTCAGAACTATCTCTAGGAATGTACAATTTTACACACGAGGAACTACAAGTCTTGAAGCACAACAAAACTTAATTGTAAAGCTTTATAATGAATTTTTCCGTCATGCTTTTCCGCGTACGGTAGAAAAATTAGGAATTGTTTATACGCCCATTGAGGTTGTGGATTTTATCATTCATTCTGTTGATGATGTTTTACGCAATGAATTTGGAAAAAGCCTTGGTTCACGGGGTGTCTCTATTCTTGACCCTTTCACGGGAACGGGTACCTTTATTACACGGCTTTTACAATCAGATCTCATCAAACCAGAGGATATGGAATATAAATACCGTTATGATATCCATGCCAATGAGATTGTCTTACTTGCCTATTACATAGCAGCGATTAACATTGAATCGACCTATCATAGTATCATGAAAGGAGAATATATCCCTTTCAAGCATATTGGTTTGACTGATACGTTTCGGATGCTTGAAGAAAAGAATCTGCTGCAAAAATTATTCAAAGAAAACAGTGAATATTTAGAGCATCAAAAGAAACTGGATATCGAAGTTATTTTTGGTAACCCTCCTTATTCGATAGGACAAAAAAGCGAAAACGACAATGCAAAGAACACTCCCTATCCCATATTAAATAAACGTATTGGTGACACTTATGCCGCTCATTCAAAAGCAAGTCTTATGCAGGCGCTTTATGATAGTTACATCCGTGCCATTCGCTGGGCAAGTGACCGTATAAAAGACCGTGGTGTGATTGGTTTTGTTACAAATGCAAGTTTTATAGATACAAAATCTATGGATGGCTTACGCAAATGCCTCGTTGAAGAATTTAGCAGCCTTTATATTTTTCATTTACGTGGTAATCAACGAACCTCTGGAGAACTTTCTCGCAAAGAAGGTGGAAAAATTTTTGGTGAAGGTTCTCGTGCCCCTATAGCGATTTCTATTTTGGTTAAAAATCCAAATGCACAACAACATGGGAAAATATATTTCCGTGATATTGGAGATTATCTCAATAGAGAAGAAAAGCTTAAGACAATTAAAAAATTTGGTAGCATTAATGGTATTACACGGAGTAAACAAGGTTGGCAAATAATTACACCGGATAGGCATAATGATTGGATAAATCAACGTGATGACAGTTTCAAGACATTTCTAGCTTTAGGTGTTAAGAAAGGTCATGATACAAAGCTTTTTGAAACTTATTCCTGTGGCGTTCTAACCAGTCGTGATGCGTGGGCATACAACTCAAGTCGTAATGCTTTATCAAAAAACATGTACAACATGATTAACTTCTATAATAGCGAAGTGGAGCGCTTTAACGAAGCTTATGGACATGTTGATCGCAAAATACGTGAAAAGGCTATAGACAATTTCGTTAACGCTGATGCTACAAAGATCAGTTGGAGTAGTACTCTTAAACGAGAATTTATAAGAGAAAAATTATTTGAGTTCGAGGAGACGTGCTTTATTCAAAGTATTTATCGCCCTTTTACAAAACAATGGCTCTATTATAATCGTGCTTTCAACGATAGAGTTTCCATAATGCCATGTATATTTCCTATAGGAAAATCAGTTGAAAATAAAATGATACAACTTACAGGCATAGGAGCAAAAAAAACCTTTTCTGTTCTTATGATTAAAGCTGTGTCTGATTATCAGGTGATAGAAAACGGTCAATGCTTTCCGCAATATCTTTATGAAGATATTGTATCCTTAAAAGAGAAAAGTGAAAAGCAATCCCATTTATTTACAAACTCTATAGAGGAAAACAAAACAGCTGGTTTACAACGCCGTGATGCCATTACGGATGAAGGATTAGCACATTTTAAAGCCGCTTATCCTAATGAAACTATCACTAAAGATGATCTATTTTATTATGTTTACGGGATTTTGCATTCAGAAGATTACCGCACCCGTTATGCTGATAACCTCTCTAAAGAATTGCCTCGTATCCCTTGTGTAAAGAGCACTGAAGATTTTTGGAAATTTGTAACTGCAGGGCGTGAACTGGGGCATTTGCATATGAACTATGAAACTGTAGAACCTTATCCTGTAACCTTTAAAAAAGGTGATCCAAAACTCACTGATATCCCTAATCCTGAAAAATTCTATTATGTTACAGAAATGAATTTTTTTGGGAATAGTAAAGTAAAAGATAAATCGACAGTTTTTTACAACAGCAATGTCACAATGACAGATATCCCTCTTGAAGCTTATGAATATATCGTCAATGGTAAACCCGCTCTTGAATGGGTTATGGAACGGCAATGTGTAAAGACTGATAAAAAGAGCGGCATTGTTAATGATGCCAATCGCTATGCTGTTGAAACCATTGGCAACCCTGCCTACCCTCTAGAGTTGTTTCAAAGAGTTATTACCGTAAGTTTAGAAACAATGAAAATCGTAAAAAAACTACCAAAATTAGAAATGAGAGAAACTGAATAGATTTGGCATGCTCAGATGATAGGCATGTTAACCTCACAAAGGGGTATAAGGTCTTATAACCTATAGGTTCTATACCCTCTTTATAAATTGCTTACATACAATCTTTAAAAGGAGTGTTTGTATGCGTTATTCTAAAAAGAAATCATTTGCACTTTTAAATACTCTTATTTGAATTGCTTTAAGACTTTTAAGAAATCCCATCTTAAAGTGAATACGCTTCTTTTACATTGCCTTTAAGAGGTTATATCGTAATCTAAAATGATAGCTTTGTTTAAAGAGAGCTATGTATATTCATTTTCTTATATTACTTATAGGTTTTGAAGGTTTCTCAAACCCTCAAAATACCTTCAAAACCCCTTTTTATATATATTACAGATTGTATTTACGTGTTGTGTGTAATATGGGTTGTTTATTTAAAACATTAACATATTGAAATATAATAACTTTTATTTTTGATTGAAAAATAATATATAAAGGGGCGTAAAAGGAACCCTCAAAATACTCAAAATCTTCAAAACTCATAACCATAATGGTCTTGATAGCATTTCATATGAGTTACAAGCTATCTTTTGAAAGGCTTTAAAAGATCATATGCTTTTCATAAAGCACATTTTAATCACTCACTAAAATAATCTATTTTGTCAGTTCAATTTACTGACACATAACTGACAAGTTTTAATCAATTCACATCATTGGTTATCTTTAAAGATTGTAATAGTGATATGAGTTATGTTTTTAAAATACTAACCTATTGAAATATAATGTTTTTAATTTTTACTCATAAAAAAAATAATAGAAGGTCTAAAAGGAACTGACAACACTGACACGGTCTATTAAAAGGGATTTTACTGATCTCTATAATGATCAGTTTCTATTGAGATGTTTTCATAAGTGTTTTCATAACAGACAATAAATCGCAATTATCCTATTTATCATTTCTCTTATGAACATGAAAAATGATGCCATGGCTATAAAGAACATAACAACTATAGAGAAAGCAAAAATGCAAATGAAAGCATTTGTTTATAAAGACAGTCCCTATAAAGGCTGTTAAGTCTAAAATGTGTTATTAAAAGAAATTAACAGAAATCTTAAAATTTATTTAGCAACAAAATTGATAGGTTATAAAGTTTAAAATACGCATAATGAGAGCTTTTCTAAATATTATAAATGTATAGATTCAGAAAATAACGCAATCGTTTAATAAAACCTATAATATAGC
>NZ_JBHIML010000031.1:0-6674 GCF_042194015.1 Bartonella sp. MU37NMGALS | reverse complement strand
TAATATCACCCTATCAGAAAGCTATGATACCTCTAACGCAAAAGAAAAGCATGAAAAGTCTTTTGCTGGTGTGACAGCCTCTGCTGATATCGGTGTCCTTGGCACGGTACAAGGACTAAAAGATTCAGCGGACCGCATGAACAATAAGGATGGTAACAATACAGTTATTAATGGCATATTGACCGGCATGAAAATCAATCACCTCTTTAATAAAGGAGAGAACTTTATTAATTGGCTGACTGGCAACACAGGGGAAAAGGGGAACATAACCAAAGGACTGAGTAACCCATTAGGAGGGATGGGGGGCTCCACCAAGGATGCTCTTGCCAATATGGCTGGCGCATCTGGCAGTGTAACCGTGGGCTTTAAAACTGAGAAAACAGAAGCCTCTTCTCAAGTCTCCACAGCGGTGACAAATAGCATAGAAGGAGGGCGTTCTATTAATATCCATGCCCATGAAGGCAGCATCCATAGTGTTGGCGCTGATATTATTGCTGGTACCAATCCAATCTATGTGCTGGAAAATGATGCACAGAGCGGGAACATCACCATGGAAGCAGGTGAAGATATCACCTTTGAAAGTGCACAAAACACGCAAAGCACACAAAACAGCAGTGAAAGTGCTTCAATGAGTGTTGGCACCGGTTATGGCACGGGTGGCGCAGGGGCAACGGGTAGTGCTGCTTTTAGTCAAGGGGAAGGTTCCAGTGAGGAAGTTCAACACAAAAACAGCCATATTATAGGCACCGGCACTCTTCACACCATAAGTCAGGGAAACACCATACTGGCAGGCGCCGTGGCTTCTGCAGATCATGTAGAAATGGAAGTAGGGGGTGATTTTGCCATTACCAGCCGCAGTGATACGGGACAAACTTCCAGCAAGCAAAACTCTGTTTCTGTTGGTTTTGGTGCTGGACAAACGGGAGGTGGAGGCTCTATGAGCGCCTCTTTCCAAAAGGATAAATCCTCTAGTGATTATCATAGTGTTGTGGAGCAATCAGGCATCAAAGCGGGTGATGGCGGTTTTAATATCATTGTTAAAGACAAAACGACCCTAACCGGAGGACTTATTTCCAGCACAGCCTCGGCGGACAAAAACAGCCTGACCACAGGAAGCATCAGCACCAGTGATATTTCCAACAGTGCGCATGCTAAAGCCAGCAGCCATGGGTTTAGCCTTTCTGGGAACGATACGATAAAGAACATTGCCAAAAATGCTTTAAGTCATGGAAAAGCCAAAGATGCAGCAGAAGGGGAAACCAAATCCGCTATCAGTGATGGGACTATCATCCTTACTGATACAACTGGACAGAGGGCGATGGGGCAAGATGCTGGACAAATCATTGGCTCTCTCAACCGCAACACCGCTACAGCCCACCAAGCCGTTGCACCGGTGGACGCCACATCGCTTGAGGGGATCGTTCATAATCGCGTAGATATGATCAATGATTTATCGGATGAAGGATTGGGATACTGGGACAAAGTGCGCGAAGTCGCAAATGTTAAAGAGCATCCAG
Organism: Bartonella sp. MU37NMGALS; assembly: GCF_042194015.1. Lineage (NCBI taxonomy): Bacteria > Pseudomonadati > Pseudomonadota > Alphaproteobacteria > Hyphomicrobiales > Bartonellaceae > Bartonella > Bartonella sp. MU37NMGALS. Next base: position 5,157 of record NZ_JBHIML010000031.1, on the reverse strand, counting down.
TAGGTGAGATTGCGCATGATGAAAATGGCAAAGTACTCTATTTAACCGATGAAAATGGAGAGTATATAAAAGACAGCGATGGAGAATATATTATTCTGTATCACTTTTTAAATGCTGAAGATGAGCAGCATTTACAAGCTGGCTCTGATGGCAACAGGCGTATGTTCTATAATGGTATTTTTAACACACCCGATGAAGCAGCCGGTAATGCTGTCCACTTAGCTGATAATGAACATGAACCCCTTTATTTTACATACCACCCACAAGCTAAAGACAGGCTCGTAGAGATCGGAGTAGCGATTTATGAGTATTTTGGGAGATGGAGTAATTCGACCAAGAAGTTACAAGATTTTGTCTATCGTTATGGTAATACAGGGGCGATTGTTAGTGCGCATAGCCGTGGTAGCTTGACAGTGGGCAATGGAATGCGTGACTTTGAACAGCATGGCATTCACGGTATAGCAGAAAAAACAGATATCTATCTTTTTGGACCAGCTGATAACTCTCAATCAATAGCGAATGCACTATATTATGTGAGTGATGGTAAAAAAGATCATATTTATTTACAAAACCATATATTCGATCCCATAGGTACAGGATTTGGTCACAATCCACCTACTGCTTATAAGGTACCCTTGAGGTTCCCTTATGCAATATTTCCACCAGCAACTCCAATGATAGAGCAAGGGGGAGCGTTCATCGGGCATAACCCTAGTACCCATAAGTGTTATGGTAATGCGGGGAAAAAATGTCAAGATAATTATGGAATACATCATAATACAAAAATTTATGCACCTTATGCAATTTTAGATAATTTAGGTTTAGGTTATTTATGGAGAAAAAAATGAATACACTGTTTAAATTATTAAGTGGGATAGTTCTGTTAAGTGTCTCTGGATGTGACATTGAAAACATTGACAAACCTCCTCCAGGGGAAGTACATGGGTGGTTGAAGGAGGGAGCAGATTTTACTGAGATAGGAAAAGCCCTCTTAGAATGTGGAATGCCGAGTCTTATCGATCTTGATTCAGAAAATAGAAACCTCAGTTTAAATCAAATGGCATCCATTGATGCTTGTATGGTCCAAGCAGGATTTCGTGATAGATACGGTGGTCCATATTGGTGCTATAATTATAAAGACCTTCCCATTTGTCAGCCTGGTGCTGTCATCCCGAAGAGAAGTGTCGAAAAGCGCTTAAACAGCCCGTTTTGTAAAAGAAGTCCAGTACAACCTGAGTGCAAACCTTAAGTTTTGTTTGTGACGATCAACAATCCGCCATCCTTGCCTTCGCTTGGAATGGCGCGATTGTTTTCTCACGCACATTATTTAACGGATGAAGAACAACAGAATTTACAAAAAGGTTCTGATGGCAAGGTTCATGTTTTCCTCAATGGTATTTTTACAACACCAGATGAAGCAGCCCATAATGCGGTTCAGTTGGCTGATAACAAGAATGATCCGCACTATTTTCTGATGTTCCCTCATAGCGATTCGCTCTTGGTAGAGGGGTTCATTGCAGGGTATCAGTATTTTCTAGAAGGTAAGTTGGGTGCTCTGACCAATTCGACGAAGAAGTACCAGAATCTGTTGTATAGCCTTGGCAATATAGGATTGCATGTTGATGCCCATAGCCGCGGCAGTATGACAGCGGGCAATGGATTGCATGATTTAGAAAAGCATGGTGTTCATGGTATAGCAAAGGAAACAACGATTAATTTCTTTGGACCAGCTTATAATACTCAAAACATGGCAGATACGTTATATATCCTAAGTGATGGAAAGCAGGATTACGTAAACTTGGAAAATCATAAATATGACTTTGTGGGTACAAAGATTGGCAAAAATCCTTATACCTTTGAGCAAATACCTCCTGGAAGTGGTCCTTGGAAAGAAGCAGGGCAAATATTTAAGGGCTACCCCAGTGTCCATGCTTGTTATGGTCATGCAGGTTATGCGTGTACATCGCGCTATGGTTCACCTAATCGTACGCCAATTTATTCAAAATATTCAGGGAGGAAAAAATGAAACAAATCTTGAAATTATTAAGTGGTCTCATTCTGTTAAATATTGCTGGATGTAACATTGATAAGCCTGCTCCAGGGTACTTGAGTATGTGGGAGAAAAATAGTGTTACTGATTTTACTGAGGTAGGAAAAGCTTTGTTAGAATGTGGTATGCCAACGCCTTATGATGTTGATCCAGAAAGTGAAAATATAAGCATTAATGCTAAAGCAACAATTCATGCTTGCATGCTCCAAGCAGGATTCCGTTATAAAGATAAGTTGGGAGGTAATTGGTGTTATACTTTTAGAACCGAAAACCTTCCCATTTGTCGTCCAGGTGCTGTCATACCACAGCGCAGTGTCAAGAAGCGCTTAAACAGCCCTTTTTGTAAAAAGTATAAAAATGCACCTGAATGCAAACCTTAAGTTTTGCTGTTTGTGATGATTAACAATCCGCCATCCTTGCCTTCGCTTGGAATGGCGGGATTGTTCCCTCAACCAATCATCTCAACACCCGAGCCCCCATAATTGTTATGCTGATGCGAGTGATGCGTGTAGATGGAATTACGGTTCATTTGGTTTTAAAAAACTTTATTCAACGAGAACAGGGAACAAAAAATGAAAATGTTGTTTAATTTATTAAGCCTACTCATTTTGTTAACGGTTACTGGATGTGACATTGAAAACATTGACAAACCTGCTCCAGGGTACGTGAGTATGTGGGAGAAGTCAGGTGCGGATTCTACTGAGGTAGGAAAAGCCTTATTAGAATGTGGAATGCCGAGTCTTATCGATCCTGATTCAGAAAATAGAAAGCAGAGCATCAATGCAAAAGCAACAACTTATACGTGTATGATTCAAGCAGGATTCCGTTATAAAGGGGGAGGGAGGCCGTGTTATACTTTTAAAGAGGAAAACCTCCCCATTTGTCAGCCTGGTGCTGTCATCCCGAAGAGAAGTGTCGAAAAGCGCTTAAACAGCCCGTTTTGTAAAAAGTACAAAAATGCGGATGAATGCCAACCTTAAGTTTTGCTGTTTGTGACGATCAACAATCCGCCATCCTTGCCTTCACTTGGAATGGCGGGATTGTTTCCTCAACTAACCATTTCAATATTGTTCACTGTTGTTTTCAGCAGCGGTGACAGGAAATATCAACAGGTTTATGAGCTCTGTTTTATCGTAAATAAATCCATTGAAAGAGGGGAAAAATGAAGAAAATCTTAAAACTGTTGAGTTGCATAGCTCTGTTAAGTATCACTGGATGTGTTAACTCAATTCCCTCACTTTCTCCAGCATTATGGAGAAATAAAATACTTTTAGAATGTGGAGTACCGGACCTTAATAAGGTTGTGGCGCTAGATTTGAATCAATTTGCCAGTATTGAAATGTGTATGGCGCAATCAGGTTTTCGTCCTAGCTTTACAATACAAGATTGGTGTGAAAACCATAAATCGGACAATCTTCCCATATGTCGTCCTGGTGCTGTCATGCCTCAGCGAAGTGTTGAGAGACGCTTAAATAGCCCTTATTGTAAAAAACATTCAGAACAACTTGAATGCCAGCCTTAAGTCTTGCTTCAGCAGAGAAAGCCTTGTCCGTCCTTACGTGACAAGGTTTTCTTTTTATGCTGCGTCGTTATAACGTTGCTGTTTTGCTTGCTCGATGACATTCAAAAGATCTGATTGTAACCAACGCGATAAAAAACCAAATTTTAAAGGTTTTGGCAAAGAGCCATTGGTAACATGACGGCGGAATGTTGAGACACTCATATGAAGCAATTTTGCACTTTCACGGTCTGTCAAAAGAATATCATTTTCTGTCATAATAATTTCCTTTCAAAAGTAAAAAAATGGTAACAAATCATAAGCATTTATTAACCATATTTTGGTTCATTTTTGAAGGTATTTTATTTATAGAAAACAATATTTTATCATATAATTTCTGATGTGATAAATTATGAGTCTAATTGAGAGCGAATGAGAGAAAAGAGAGCTAAAGTTATCCACAGATCATGGGGTTATTCACCCCATATCTTAAGATTGACCAGTGACATAAGCCGCCCATTTATCCATATAGACACGGCGTTGTTCTAGATAGTCAGTGCGACGATAGGCACGCTCTACTTTACCGCCGACCGTATGACTTAGAATAGTTTCAGCGACCTCATAGGGGGCATCGGTTGTTTCAGCGAGCCAATTGCGTAAACTAGAACGAAAACCATGGGGGCAGGCTTCAATTTTATTTTTTCTCATATACGCCGCCATCATCGTATGTGAAAGAGGACCACGACCGGTAAGTGAAAAGATGAAATCACTTTTAGAGATACAGTGGGCTTGTTCAATTACTTTTAATGCTTCAGATGATAAGGGCACGCGAAATTCTGTTGTAGTATCACGCTTTCCTTTCATATTCTCAGCAGGTATGATCCATATATCCCCATCAATTTGATCTTTATGAATAAGACGTAAAGGGTTAGAGCGAACCCCTGTAAGGATAAGCAGACGCAAAGCAAGATGTGTTATGTTTTGTGTTTTACAGAGGAACTGATAAAAATCTGGTATATCTTTCCAATCCATTGCTGGTCTATTAGTGATCTTATGACGTTGTTTTCCTAAGAGAGCACGTGCTTTTTCTGTTGCTTGTAAATCAACATCCAAACCCAAAGCAGCCGCATGTTTGAGACAAAGGTTGAGACGTATCAATGCTATCTGAGCTGTTCCAGCTTTTGTATGCCAAATGGGAGAAAGCGTATCGCGTATCTCTGTTTGTGTAATCTCTGAAACGGGGAGGCAACCTAATTTAGGGAGAATGTAAAGCCGCAAAGGTGAAAACCAATCACTAGCCTTACCATCTCTTTTTAATTCGGCTTTACGACTTTCAAAAGCATCCACGGCAATGTCTTTTAAGTAATGGAGATTGCTTATTGCTTCACGCTTTTGTTTTTCACGTTCTTTAATAGGGTCACGCCCTTCACGTAAAACAGCACGCCACCCAGTTGCTAATTCACGGGCTTGTTTTAAAGAGACATGTCTTAAGGCACCCAAGCCCATTTCACGGCGCCGACCATGAATGGTAAAACGGTAAATCCATTGAGCACCTCCATCTTTACGCTTATGAAGTAACAAGCCGGCACCATCATTATATTTGCCAGCC
>NZ_JBHIML010000030.1:0-7042 GCF_042194015.1 Bartonella sp. MU37NMGALS | reverse complement strand
TTAACCACCTCCCCGCCTAAAAGACGAGGAGAGAAAATCATGTTTTTAAAGTTAAGCAGCTTTTGTAATCGGACTTGCTAAGACCTTTTTTGCTTCTTTAATGAGGGCTTTATATTTTCTGTTTTCTTCGTCTACTCTGAAGGCATCAAGAAGACGCATATGAATTGGACCTAAAAGATACAAAACTTTTTCACCAGGTTTCATACCTTCCCAATAACTTGGCAAATCAAAACGCGTATCACGATCATAATCAACAGATTGGTTTCTCAGTTTCTTTTCACACTCAATAAAGTAACGGCGTGCTTGACGTCCTTTCTCGTTACGTTCCACCATTGAGAGCTCTTTCGCCATGTCTAAAGTGATGTGATATTCTGTACTTGGACGACCGCCTTTAGGTTTTACTAAATTTTTAGTAAAACTCGCAAAGTCCTTATTTTCTAGGAAACCATATTCTTTAATACGATTAATAATCCAATCGTTAAAACGAGATGTTACCTTCAAAAACGTATGCAAATCACGAGCGTTAACAGTTTGAACAGTTTCCTGATCAATGATTTGTTCCGATATTGGAATAAGAGTATTCATGAGAACTCCTTGTTGTTAGACGTTTTTCATTGACATTTTTTATAAAAATGCCGGGTGCTGAAAAACACGGCAACAAGCCCGTCGTTATGCTTTCCCCTCGAAAGGGTATTTTATGGCATAACCACACCCGACAAAGCTATTATATGCGTGTAGCATATAATGAGTCAAAGTCTTTAATGCACAGAAGACTGATTATTTCGGTAACCAATCCGCTTGTTGTTTTAAGATGTTTTTCAAGCACCTTTGTATGAAGCTAACGGTTTTGAATATTTTGTCAAGTCGTTTTCAAAAGCGGCTTTTTACCTCTCATTTTTCCCATTCATTTTCATTCACCCCTCATTTAAAGGAGCATAAAGTATGGCAATAGGTTTTCTACACGGTGTTGAAGTTGTCGAGGTTGACGACGGCACCCGCCCCCTTCGCACGGTTCAATCGGCAGTTATCGGGATTGTTGGCACAGCACCCGATGCCGATGAACAAGCATTCCCTCTCAACACACCGGTTTTGGTAACGGGCTCTCTTTCACAAGCTGCAAAACTCGATAAAACGGGCAAGCGTCAAGGTACCTTACCCAATGCCCTTGATCTTATTTTTAAACAAGTAGGCGCCATTGTCGTTGTCGTACGCGTGAACGAGGGTGACAATGAAAATGCAACACTCACCAATGTTATTGGCGGTGTAAACGCAAATGGCGCTTATGAAGGTGTTCATGCTTTGATTGGAGCGGGGTCCATTGTGGGACAAACACCACGCATTCTCATCGCTCCAGGCTTTACACATCAACGCCCTTCCAGTGTGAATATTGAAGAGAATGGAACTGGTGCAACTGCCAACCCCGTCGCAGCAGAACTGATTGGCATTGCAGAACGTTTGCGCGCCATTGTGGTGCTTGATGCACCAAACACAACAGATGAAGCAGCCCTTAGTGCAGCAAAGGATTTTGATTCAAAGCGCGTCATTCTTATTGACCCTTTTGTAAAGGTAAATCGTGATGGAAAGATCATAGAACAGCCGGCAAGTGCAGCGGTTGCTGGTGTCATTGCCAAAACTGATTTTACACACGGTTTTTGGCATTCTCCTTCAAATAAAGTGATCAATGGCATTGTTGGAACTGTGCGCCCCATTGATTTTTCCATTGGTGACAGATCAAGCCGCGCCAACCTTCTTAACGAACAAAATATCACAACAATTATCCGCGAAAACGGTTATCGTCTTTGGGGTAATCGCACCCTTTCAAGTGATACAAAATTTGCTTTCTTATCGGTGGTGAGAACCGCAGATATGATCAATGACGCCATTTTGCGCGGGCATCTATGGGCTGTCGACCGCAATATCAAAAAAACCTACATGAATGATGTCAGTGAAAGCGTCAATGCCTATTTGCGTGATTTGAAAGCACAAGGCGCCATTCTTGGTGGGCGCTGTACGCCTGATCTAGAGTTGAATACAGCAAGCGCTATTGAAGGCGGCAGAATCTATTTCAATGTCGAATTCACACCAACAACACCAGCAGAACACATCACATTCCGTTCACGCATTGTGAATGATTATTTAGAGGAGATTTTTTAATGGCTATCCCCGTTTTACCAAGAGTTTTGAAATATTTTAACATTTTTGTCGACGGTATTCCCTATCAAGCAAAATGTGAAAGCGTAACATTACCGAATTTGAACTTGGTTGTTGAAAGTTATCGCGGCGGAGGCATGGACTCCTCCATTGAAGTTGACCTTGGTCTTGAAACCCTCACGCTTACCATGACCATTTCTGATTGCTCTCCAGAGTTGATGACACTGTTGGGGCGCACTGATGTCGACATTTCATTACGAAGTTCAATGCAAGCGCAAGGCACACCCGCAGAAGGTGTTGTCATTACCATGAGAGGACTATGCAAAGGCTTTGAAATGGCAGAATGGCAACCGGGCAGCAAAGCAACATCCACAACTACCTTCACATTGCAGTATTTCAAATATGTCCAGAAGGACGTTGAAATTGTTGAGATAGACGCCCTCAACATGGTGAGGAGATTCAATGGCGTCAATCAACTCGCAGATCATAGAGAAAACTTAGGATTATAAAAATGACAGTACAAACAAGCATTACACATAAATTACTTGTACCGATTACCTTTGAAGGAAAAGAACATACCGAAATCACCTTACGGCGCCCGAAATATAAAGACTTAAAAGCGACCTTTAAGGAAGACGATGCTGATCAGTTAGAATTCATTACTTCACGCCTTTCTGGCTGGCCCATAGATGCCGTTGAGGAAATTGATCCTTATGACATGGAAGATATTCGTGAGATTATAGATTTTTTTTCAAGTCGGCGGGCTTCCAAGACTGCGAAACTGCCGCGAAACTCATAGCCGATATTGCCATTGTTTTTCATTGGCCACTTTCAGACATGATGGAAATGGAACTGGAAGAATTGGTCTTTTGGCGAAATCAAGCAGCAGAAAGGTATAAGACAAAATGAGTGAAAAAGTTGCTGATGCAAAGGTGAGATTATCTCTTGAAGACAAACTCACCGCACCTCTTAAACATCTTCAAAAAAAATTCGATACATTATCAAAAACACTCTCACTGAGATTGAGTATTCCGCGCTTTTCTGCTGCTGTCAAAAACATGACAAAAAGCCTTCATGGCGTTCAAAGTGCTCTTGGAGTGGCGGCAAGCCGTGCTTCGGTCTTTACTGGTGCTTTAGGGCTTGCTGGTGGTGGACTTGTGGCAAGTGTAACCGCCCTCACCATGAAAACCATGCATCTGGGAGATAGTCTTCACCACGCATCACACCATTTAAATATGAGTGTTGCATCACTTCAATTATGGGGTGATGCAGCCGATAATTCAGGCACTTCTGCCGAACTTTTTCAACAATCCTTAGCGGTTTTAAATAGGCGTTCAGCACAAGCCTATGCTGGACAAAAAAGAGGCATGATGGGCTTTGAAGCACTTGGCATTTCTGTCAAAAACACTTCTGGAAAACTCAAATCCACTTCTGTCTTGTTAGAAGAAATTACCGACAAGATGAGTAAGATGAAAAGCCAAGCACAAAGACAGCATATTGCCGCTCTGCTGTTTGGGGGCGATGGTAAAGAAATGGCGACCATGCTTGCACAAGGCATGGCACCCATTAAAGAGCTGTTTGCAAAGGCGCGAAAAGGAAAATGGCTGATAGGTGCCGATGTTGCACGCTATGCAGCAGATTTGAGTGATAAGCTTGGTGCTTTTAAGAAAAAAATAGGCGGTATCGCGAGCTTTATTGGCGCGCGTTTCATGCCCGTGATCAATGACATGATTGACGGTTTTTCTCGCCTGATTGATGAAAACCGCGACCTCATTCAAACAACCGTTGCGAGCTGGGCAAAAACCTTAAAAAAAGTCTTTAATGATTTGCTTAATCCTACCTCTGATTTAAGAAAAGGCATCAGTGATCTCACAGAGAGGATTAAAGGCTGGTTCCAATGGCTAGAACCTCTGATTGGTGAAATAACCCTCTTTAAGGTAGGACTTGTGGCACTTGGTTCGTTCATTTTTGGTCCACTCATTGCCGCATTAGCCGCAGCGGGAGCAGCGTTTGTCACGCTTGGCTATACTATAATGACGACGCCCATAGGATGGCTCATTGGGGGTATCGCGGTACTTGCCGCACTCTATAAATATTGGGATGAACTCAATGGTTGGGTAGCAGCATCTTTAGCCGCGGTTGGGGCAGTTCTTACCGGAGCATTCATTGCGGCAATGGTACCGGCAGCTTCTGCAGTTGCGGGTCTTGCACTATCTCTTGTAGCTTCACTCATTCCAGCAATAACTGCCGTTGGTTCTGCTTTTATATCGCTTGGTATCGCAATCATGACCACTCCTATCGGCTGGATCGCTGGCGGCATAGCAGCCCTTGTTGGAGTTGGATATCTGCTCTACAAAAATTGGGATACGGTAGTAAGCTTCATAAGCAACTTATGGAATTCTTTTGCGAGCTTATGTAGTAACGTTTTCAATAACCTCTTGACGCTCTTTAAAAACTTTTCACCGCTCTCTTGGATTTCAAAAAAAATCAATGAACTCATTGAGTGGCTGTTTGGTGTCGATTTAATGGAAGTAGGCTCCAATCTTATTAACGGGCTTTGGGAAGGTATCAAAAGCCAATGGAATGCTTTGTCTGATTGGTTTAGCGGCATGATAAGCAAATTAACCAGCTGGATGCCTAATTGGATGAAAGAAAAGTTAGGCTTTAATGTTTCAATCAATAAGACTTCAACCCAGACGATTAAAACCTTTACCAATGAGACCAATGCACGGGCAAAAAAAATGCTGGATACAGTAGTGGTTACAAATACCCCACCTGAAAAACGCAAGAGTGGTTTTAATACAGGAGCCGTTGAAACAGGACAAATGCAGGCAACAAATAAAGTGGGTGCCTTTAAAGCTCCAAAGCCAATTACGGTTCATAAGCCCGTTGAAGTAGACGCCCGTGTAACCATTACAAATCTAAATATTTCCGTCCCCAATGGTCTCAAGGACGAAATCAGAGACGCTGTCAATCAAGCACTTGAACGCTATGCAAAACAGCAACGTTTAGCCATAGCCTCTAGCCTTTCGGATTAAATACCATGATGTTAGCTTTGGGTGGTTTTATTTTTTCTATTGAAACAGCAGCTTATCAAACACTTGATATGTCTTATGGGGTTCCATGGGTAGAACAAGGGCGATTGGGACGAAAGGCGGCTCTTCAATTGCCAGCTGTTGCAAATGCGGAGTTTTCTTTAGCAGGCGTGATTTATCCAGATTTCAAAGGTGGTCACGGACAAATCGAATATTTGCGACAAATAGCGCATATGGGACCTCATATTCTTGTTACCGGTCAAGGCAAAATCTTAGGTAAGTTTGTCATTCTTTCTGTAGAGGAAAAACAAAGCGTTTTTCATCATAATGGCACCCCCAAAAAACAAGAATTTACAATAAAGTTGAGAGAATATGGTGAAGACCTATGAGTGATCTTTATATGACCAAAGATGGTGATATGGTTGATGCCATTTGCTGGAAATACTATGCCAAAGGTCAGCAAGCGCTTGCTGTTGAACGCGTCTATGCAGCTAATTTTGGGCTTGCAGACTATGGACCCATTTTAAAAGCAGGCATCACGATACTCTTACCAACCCTCCCCTATCCGAAAGCTACACCAGTAATCAGAATTTGGGGTAGCAAATCATGAAACCTTTTTGCATGGTTCTGGCAAATGGAGAAGACATCACCAAAACGCTCATGGATTATGTTTTATCAATTGAAATTACCGATGAAGCAGAAAACAAAAGTGATCGTATCACTATAGAGCTTGATGACCGTGCGCGTGACAGTGATAACGGCTTTCTTGATATTCCTCTTATCGGGACAGTCATTTCTGTAACTCTTGGCTATGAAGGCGGAAAAAACCGCGATATGGGAGCCTATCTGATAGACGAAATCTCTGTAAGCAGCCCACCACAAAGCTTAAGCGTGACAGGGCGTGCCGCATCAATGAACACGTCTTACAGAACCCCCAAAAGCCAATCTTACCACCAACAAACTCTTGGCAGTATTGTTCAAGAGATAGCAGAGCGTAATGGCTATACGCCAAAGGTTGATCCTTCTCTTGCAAAAATCGTTGTGCGTCACATTGACCAAACAGCTGAAAGCGATATGGCTTTTGCTACACGCCTTGCAGAAGAATATGATGCGGTAGCAAAGCCCGTTGATGGTAAACTTGTTCTTGCCAAACGGGGTGAAGGCAAAGCCATCACCGGTGAAACACTCCCTATTATTGTTATTCATGAGAAACATTGCACCTCTTGGGATTTTAAATACAGTGCACGGGATGAAGCAGGTGCAGCCAATGGCTTAGAAACAGATGTGGGAGACGACCAAAAAGCCGCGGCTGATGCACGAGAACCAGAAGAGATTGATGATGATGAAAACTTTATCCATATGGATGACAGTGACAGAGCACCATCATCATCTGAATCGGAAAAAGCAGAAACAACACCTGAGAAAGAAGAAGAAGACAAAGAGAAGAAAGGCGGTGTTCTCGCAACCTATCATGATATCCGCACTGGTGAAAAAAAAGAAGTCAAAGTTGGTAATCCGCCGTTTCATGAACTCAAATATACCTACCACAACCAATCAGAGGCTGTTGCGGCCATTGCTGCTTATCGCAATAAATCATCACGCGGTAAGTCTTCTTTCTCATGTGATATCGGTGGTGATCCGTTTGTGCAAGCAGAAGCAAAGCTTGTTCAAGAGCCCCCTTTCCGCCCCTATATTCCAGCAGAATGGCGCATCAAGAGCGTTAAGCACAAACTTGATAAAACGGGTGGTTACACCACAAAAATAGAGTGCGAACTTTTTGATAAAGCGCAAGAAGATGCGGCTGGAAACGTTGCAAACACAACACCAGACAAGGATGATACCCTTGATCCAAACGC